>CAZYJP010000377.1:0-2768 GCA_964647795.1 uncultured Thermodesulfobacteriota bacterium | reverse complement strand
CAACCGAAAAGCCCGGCACGACTACGTCATCGAGGACACGCTCGAGGCGGGCCTCGTGCTGACCGGGACGGAGATCAAGAGCATCCGCGCCGGCCAGGTCAACCTCCAGGACGCCTATGCTCGAATCGAACGTGGCGAGGCGTGGCTGGTGGGCGTGCACGTGGCTCCGTGGGCTGGCGGCAACCGCTATAACCATGAGCCGCGCCGCGACCGCCCGCTTCACCCCCGCATGGACCTCGGACGCGCTCATGCACAGCTCACCGGCCACGCTCGCGTAGCGCCACTCGCGGTCGCCCAGGGAGACGAGCTTCAAGAGGATGAACACATCTTGGGGCTTCAGGACCATGCCCGCATCCTATTCGCGAATCGCGACTAGTGCAAGGCTTCGTTTCAACGGGGTGGGCGGGAAACCGGTTGGGATCGCCGGCGGTACGTAGGCCTCAGGTAGACGATGCGAGGCTCACCCGAACTGGGCGGTTGCCGCGGTCTTCACGGGTTGCCGTGCGCACGGCTCGCCGGATACGGGAAATGCGGCGCTCTCCGGATGTAGTTGATCCCTGCCATGCCGTCCGGGCGCACTCCCGGGGATCCCGAGGGTCGTGCCACGGTGTGTGTCGGGGTCCCAAGCGCACATAGGACTCCGAAGAGACCGATCGCTACTAGGATCCCTGCCTGTGTTTTTACGGGAGCCAGGCCGCGTTGACGAGGCCGTCTTTTCGCTTTCCGGTATCTTTGGAAGGGTACCATGGACTAATGGAAATCTGAGATTTGCGGGATAATGGTTTCTGTAGTAAGAGGCCAAGCACCAAGTGTCACCCCGGTCCTTGCCACTCTACAGAAAAGGAGCTCCCCCATGGACACAGCCAGGCTCTTGTCCCTTACGACGGAGATCGTCAGCGCCCATGCTTCCGGGAACGACATGACCCAGGACCAGCTTCTTGACGAGATCGGCAAAGTCTTCGTGAAGCTGGCTTCGTTGGCTGGCATGGAGGGCGCAACGTACCGGGTAGGGGAGGGCGCGCCGGCAGAGGAACCCCTTGCACCGGCAGTTCCCTTGGAGGCAGCCTTCGGGGCGGACCGAATCTTCTGCATGGTGTGCGGCCAGGGGATGAAGACCCTGAAACGGCACTTGTCCACGCAGCACGGGCTCAAGCCGGGCCAGTACCGCCGGAAGTTCGGGATCCCCTCCGGCACCCCGCTCGTGGCGAAGAACTATTCCGATGCCCGCAAACAGATGGCGCTCGACAGGAACCTGGCGGCAGGCTTGGTGAAGGCGCGAGCGGTGCGTGCAGCGAAGACCGTTCGGAAGGGGAAGAAGAAGGCGAAGTCCTGAGGGGCTGCCCACGGCGGGGGATCACGGGAGACCATCAGCCAGCAACTGAGGGGAGGTAACGTTGCCGCACCCAACATTAATGGAGCCTCGTCACAAGACGGAGTGAGTAATGAACGAAGAACAGCATGATGATTGGAATCCGCTGGATGCATCGATCCTGAAGGACCAACGCCGAGCGTACGACGAGATGCGAGAGCGATGCCCGGTGGCGCATAGCGAATTCATGGGCTGGTCGCTGTTCCGCCATGAGGACATTGCTATCGTTCTGGCCGATCCGGAGACGTACAGCAATGTATCGCGGTTCCTGGCCATCCCGAATGGGATGGATCCGCCGGTTCACGGCCGATACCGCGAAGCACTTGCCCCCAACTTCGATCGGGAGCAGATGGCGAGGGTCGAGCCACGCGCCCGCGAGATCGCGGCGATCCTCCTTGGACCGATGCTCTCCGGTGGCGAGGTGGAGTTCATCGATGCCTTCGCGACCCCCTTTGCGTTGAAGACACTGTGTGCCTTGCTCGGTTGGCCCGAGCAGCAGTGGGAATGCCTCGGCGGTTGGGTGCATGGCAGCCAGCAGGCGGCCTTCAGCAAAGACCCAGCTGCTGGCAAGGCCCTCGCCAGTCTCTTCTCGGAGCACGTCAAGGCTAACCTGGATACGCACCGTGCTTCACCCAACGATGTGCCCGATGCCACAGACGCACTGCTGAGCACCGAGGTCGACGGCGTGCGGCTCGACGACGACCAGATCGTGAGCATCCTGCGCAACTGGACGGCCGGGCATGGCACCGTCGCGGCCGGCTTGGGTATCCTGGTCCTGCATCTTGCGCAGGAGACCGAACTTCAGGATCGGCTGCGGAGCGATCCATCGCTCATTCCCGCAGCGATCGAGGAGATCCTGCGGGTGGACGGGCCGCTTGTCGCCAACCCACGTACCACGACGCGGGAGGTCAAGATTCAGGGTCGGTCCATTCCCAAGGGAGAGCACCTGACGCTGATGTGGATCGCCGCCAATCGCGATCCACGTGCGTTCGATGAACCAAATGTTGTCAAGATCGAGCGAAACACGGGCGATGGCTTGGTCTGGGGCCAAGGCGTCCATCTTTGCCAGGGAGCCCCTCTGGCCAGGCTCGAGATGCGGGTGGCGATCGAGGAATTGCTCTCGAGGACGAAACGCTTTGAGCTCGCCGGCGACGATGTTCCGCGCCGCGCGGTCTATCCCAGTAACGGCCTTGCCGCGCTCCTCCTTCGGTTCAGCTGACGATTCGGCAGTCGTTTTCGGACATTGTCTGGTTGCTCCGACCGGGGACCGTTCCGGAGGACGCTCCCTCAACGTGGATATAGGTGAGCTGCACATCGAAGCACTGCCCTGACGGTCGATCAGCAGATACTCGGCAGATCGAGCCTTGGAGGGGTCACGACACGCAATGTCTTTCGGAGG
>CAZYJP010000376.1:0-2789 GCA_964647795.1 uncultured Thermodesulfobacteriota bacterium | reverse complement strand
GCTGGACCGCGCTGTAACGGGAAACGGAGGACGGAGCCGGGCCACCGGGCCGGGCTGGCGGCGGCCTCGGGCACAGGGGGAAGAATCCATGGGAAGAAGCTCCCGCGCCCGGCGCGGGCCCCCGAGCGAGTGCCGCGGGTGCGGACGTTGCTGCGAGGAGTGCGGCGACACCCTGGCCGCCGAGGAGAGCGACTTGGCGCGGTGGCGCCGGGAGGGCCGCTCGGACCTCCTCGAGCTCGTGGGAGAGGGGGGCGGGCTCTGGGTCGCGCCGGAGACCGGCGCCCCCTTGGACCGCTGCCCCTTCCTGGTGCGCACCGGACCGGAGACGGCCCACTGCTCCATCCACGCGACGAAACCGGACATGTGCCGCGCGTATCCGACCCGCGCCCACGGGTTCCACTGCGCCTCGGGCATCCGCTTCGCGCGGTCCGCCGCCAGGCAAGGGGAGTGACGTCCCGGCCCCGCGGCGAAGGGCGGGGGGCGCGTCACCGGTTAGCGGGCGCTGCGAGGCGGCCGGTTGACCAGGACCATCCCGGTGCACACCAGCGCCAGCGCGACCAGAAGGGTCGCCCGGAGCTCCTCCCCCGGAAGCAGCACGATGCTCAGGATCACCCCGAACACCGGCGTGAAGAAGGTGAAGGCGGCCAGCAGGCTCACGCTGTAGCGCTCGATCATCTCGAACCAGACGATGTAGCTCACGAAGGCCACCACGAAACACTGGTAGGCCAGGGATACGGCGACGACCGGGGTGACGCCGAGCCACACACGGTCCTCGAGGAACGCGCTCCACACCAGGAGCACCGGGGCCGAGAAGGCAAGCTGGTAGAAGAGGACCTGGAGCGGCACGGCGCGGCCCACCAGGAACCTCTTGATGTACAGGGTCGTGGCTCCCCAGAGGGCGGCACCGAGGAGAACCGAGAGATCGCCCGCGACGGTCTCCGGGCTCGTGGGCCCCCAGCCGTGGGCGAAGAGACTCGCCACCCCGGCGAACGCGAGCACGAGCCCCCCGGCCTTGGCCGGGTGGACGCGGTCCCCGGAGAGAAAGAGGTGGGCGCCCAGAGCCACGAAGAAGGGGTGCGTATAGAGGAGGATCGCGGCGCGCGACGCCTGGGTGTGGCGAAGCCCGAGGTAGATGAAGCCGAACTCGAGGCCGAACAGGAGGCCCACCGCGAGCCCGTGCCCCAGGACGGCCCGTCGACCCGGGGGGAACAGGGGGACGCCCCGCGCCCGCATCCACAGCCACACGCACAGCCCCGCCACCACCGAGCGCAAGCCGGCGGAGAATACGGGCGCCACCCCGGTCACGCTCACTTTGATGGCGACCATGTTCCCCCCCCAGAGGATACAGAGGATCAAGAGGACGAGGACCGCTCCCCGGGGCAGCTGCCCTTGGCTCACCCGCGGCCCCTCCAACCGGCTCCGTCCCGTGTCATCTCCCGTCGCCTCCGCCTCGGCCGTCGGGTCCGGCTTCGCCCAGCCTGCGCAGAATTACCAGACCGGCAAGGCATGTCAACCGGATTTTGCCTCCCGGCACGGTTGCAGAGAAGAGGGAACACCCGATCCCCGCGGGAGGTAGCTCGGGCGCGCGAGTGTCCTTCCCCGTCCAGGGGAAGGGCCAAACCGGCTTGAGTTTTGGCCACTTACGACCGAAACTCAACTTGGCGATGAAATCTGCCCTATAAGGTAGTCGATGGATTTCACGTTCCCCCCCCGGACGGATCCAGAGCGGCCGATCGCGGCGGGCCGGGTCGTGCTCGCTGCCTTCTCCCTCGTGGCCCTCGGGCTCGACCCCTCCGAGCCCTCTCGGTACGCAGGTGCCGCGTACGGGCTGCTGGTCGCCTACGGGGCGTATGCGGCGGCCGCCGCCGGCCTGGCCCTGGTTTCCCGGGTCCCTCGGGGGCCCCTGGCCGTGGCGAGCCACTGCGTCGACATCCTGGCCGCGGCCCTGCTGATGTTCTTCACCGAAGGGTCCACGAGCCCCTTTTTCGTGTACTTCGTCTTCGCGCTCGTGAGCGCCACGTTGCGCTGGCAGGGGCCGGGGGTCCTCTGGACGGGGGCGGCCGTCTTCATCGGATTCGCGGCGCTCGCCCTCTACTCGGCCGCGACGGGGCTGGGGGGCACACTCGAGCTGAACGGCGCCGTGATCCGCGGCGGGTACCTCCTGGTGGCAACGGTCCTGCTTTGGTACCTGGGCCGACACCACACCAAGCTCCGGAGCGAGATGGAAGCCCTCGCCTCCTGGCCTCACGGAGTCGCGGAAGACTTGGACGAGGCCCTCCGAGAGGTGCTGGGCCACGCCGCGTCCACCCTGGGAGCGGGGCGCGCGGCCTTGGCGTGGGAGGACGCCGACGAGCCGTGGCTCCACCTGGCGGTCTGGTCGGCCGAGGGACTCACGCGCCGTCGGGAGCCCCCCGGACGGCTGCTTCCCCTGGTGCCCGAGCGGCTGTCCGAGGGGGACTTCTTCTGTCCCGATGCCTCACGTCCTCGGGCCGAGGTGACCTGCCGGGCCGCCGGCAGTTTCTCGATCTGGCACGGCGAGCCGCTCCACCCCGACCTCCTGGCCCTTCTCCGGCCGCGCTCCGTGCTCGGCCTGGTGGTCGCGGGCGAGACGTTTCGAGGTCGGCTCCTCGTCCTGGACGGGGCCGAGCTCACCCCTGACGACCTGGCGGTGGGGAGCGCGGTCGCCCGCCAGGTGGCCGCGCACCTGGAACGGGCGTCTCGGGTGGAGAGCCTCCGCCATGCCGCCGTCTGCGACGAACGCATCCGGCTGGCCCGGGACCTCCACGACG
>CAZYJP010000375.1:0-2791 GCA_964647795.1 uncultured Thermodesulfobacteriota bacterium | reverse complement strand
CGCGGGCCTGGAGCGCCGCAATGAGGGGTGCCGCGGCCCGCATCTCTCCGACGCTGGCCCCGTGCACCCAGACCCCCGATCGAGGAACCTCGCCCCACCAGCCCAACCGCTCTCCCCATCCCACGCGGTACCGAGGGTCCCGCAAGGCGCGCCACAGGAGCACGGGCCACCCCAAGGTGAGCCCCGCCCAGCCGGCAGCCTGGTAGACCGCGTACGAAGCCCCGGCGGCGCTCACGGCGAACTCACCCCCAGGCTTGCCTCCGCGGCCTCTGTGGCCGCCTGCAGGGCCCCTCCGATCGCCTCCGACGACTCATCTTCCGGCGAACCCGGGGGGAAGTGGAGAGGAGCCCCCAGGTGGAGCAGCACAGTGGCAAAGGGCAGAGGGAGCTGAAACCGGTCCCAGGAGGAGAATACCGCCTTGCGGGAGTACGCGACTCCCATGGGCACCACGGGGAGGCCGGTCTTCGCGGCGAGGTACGCCAGCCCCGGCCGCACGGTGTAGCGGGGGCCCCGGGGCCCGTCCGGCGTGAAGGCCACGTCATGTCCGGACCGCAGGTGCCGCAGGAGGCCCCGGAGGGCCTGGGAACCGCCCCGGGTCGAGGAGCCCCGGAGGGCGACGTACCCGAACCCCTCCACCACTCGGGCGATGAGCTCGCCGTCGCGGCTCTGGCTGATCACGACACCGGCGCCCTGGTTCCGGTAGGGGATCAGGGGGCCCAGGAGCCGGTTGTGCCAGAAGGCCCAGAGCACGGCCCCGACGGTCCGGGCCTCCTTCACCCCATCCTCGGCGCCCTCCTGGCGAAAGCGGCAGGTGGCCTGGAGAAGTCGCAAGTATGCCCGGCCGAGCCCCGCGGCGAGCCGAAGGGCGCCGTCACCCACTGCCCCGCTCCCCGCCGAACTGCACGCGGCACAAGCGGGCATACTCCCCGCTCCGCGCCAGGAGCTCTTCGTGGGTGCCCCTCTCCACCACCTGCCCGTCCCGTACCACCAGAATCAGGTCGGCGTGACGCACGGTGGCCAGCCGGTGGGCGATGACGAAGGTGGTGCGGTGCTTCATGAGCCCTTCCAGTGCGTCCTGGACCTCGCGCTCGGACTCCGAGTCCAGAGCGCTGGTGGCCTCGTCCAGAATGAGCACCGGTGCGTCCTTGAGAAGCGCCCGGGCGATGGCCAGCCGTTGTTTCTGGCCCCCGCTCAGGAGATCCCCCCTCTCTCCGACCCGCGTCTCGTAGCCCTGGGGCAAGGCTACGATGAAGCCGTGGGCATTGGCCGCCCGGGCGGCGGCCTCCACCTCGGCATCGCTGGCACCTGGGCGCCCCACGAGGAGATTTCTCCGAACCGAATCGTTGAAGAGAAAAGTGTCCTGGGTCACCAGGGCCACCGCGCCCCGCAGACTCGCCAGGGAGTATTTCGGCAACTCCACGCCGTTGATCCGGACGACCCCGGAGGTTGGGTCGTAGAAACGGGGGAGGAGTTTGAGGACGGTGGACTTCCCCCCTCCGCTGGGCCCTACCAGGGCCACGACCTGCCCCCGGGTGGAACGGAACGTGACCCCCCGCAGCACGTCGCCCTTCGCCGGGTCGTACCCGAATCGGACGTCCTCGAAAGCGACCTCCTCCACCGGAAGCCGCAGCTCCTCCGAACCCCCGGTCTCGCAGGGTGCCGGAGGCAGGTCCATCACCCCGAAGACCCGCTCTGCTGCCGCCAGGGCCTGCTGAAACGAGTTGTTCAGACTGCCGGCGCGCTTGAGGGGATCGTAGAGGAGGAACAACGCCGTGAGGAAGCTGAAGAAGTTTCCGGCTGTGGTGGTGCCGGCCAGGACCTGACTGCCGCCGTACCAGATGATGAGAGCGGCCCCGACCGCTCCGAGGGACTCCATGAACGGAGCCGTCGCCTCGGTGAGCCGGGCGCTCTTCAGGTGCACGACCCGAAGCTTCTCGGCCTCCTCATCGAAGCGGACCCTCTGAAGCTCTTCGCACCGGAAGGTCTTCACGACCTCGACACCCGAGAAGGACTCCTGGAGCACGTTCGCGATCTCCCCGATCCGCTCCTGGCCCCTGCGGGCGTACCGGCGCATGAGCACGGTGATGCGGCGCACCGGGTAGGCGGCCAGGGGAAAGACGGCGATCCCCACGAAGGCAAGCTTCCAATCCCGCAGGAAGAGGACCACCAACAGGCCCATTACCGTGAACGCCTGGCGCAGGAGTTGGATCAGGTCGGGGATGGCCCGCTGCATCGCGCCCACGTCGTTGGTCACTCGGGAGATCAGGGCGCCCGTGGGGTTGCGGTCGTAGAAGGCGAGCTCTCGCTGCTGGAGGCTCCCCAGGAGGTCGCTTCGCATACGCAGGACGACGGTTTCCCCGACCCAGCGCATGAGGTAGGACTGCAGGTAGCGGCACACCCCCTTGACCAGGTACAGGCCGAGGATGGCCAGGGGCAGGATCTTGAGCTTCCACGCGTCGTGCTGGATGAAGATGTCGTCGAGGACCGGCTTGACGAGCCACGCACTCACCCCGGCGGTGGCCCCGACCACGACCATGCACAGCAGGGAGAAGACAAGCTGCTTCCAGTGCGGCAGGAAGTAGGCGCCCAAGCGCCGGATCAGTTGCAAGAAGACTCCTTCAGCGGGCAGCGCTCAGCGGTCAGCCCGTTGCCGTGAGGAGAGGCGCGCCGGACGTTCGCGCGGCCAAGACGGACCTACGCCGGCGGGCGTGGTCTCCCCAGACTTGCTGCCCGGTCCAGGTGATCCAGTACCGCCTCGGCCGCCCGGTCCGACGCCCCCGACGGGCCCACG
>CAZYJP010000374.1:0-2816 GCA_964647795.1 uncultured Thermodesulfobacteriota bacterium | reverse complement strand
ACACTCTTTCCCTACACGACGCTCTTCCGTTGGGTTCGGGGCCCCTGGGCGGGTGGCCCGCGGTGCGCTTCTTCGACCCCCCGCAGACGGAGGAGGCGTGGCTCTGGGTGAGGGAGCGCGTGTGAACCGGGGACTCGCCCTGGCGGCCTCGGCGTCCTTCGCGTGGGCGGCATTGGCAGACGGGCTCCCGGGGTGGGGTGGGGTTGCGGGGCTCGGGCTCCTCTGCGTCTGGGCCGCTGCGGTCAGGGACACCAGAGACCGGGAGGGCGCACCCGCGCTGCACCTGACGCTCCTCCTCCTGTTCCTGTCTCTTCTGCCCCGGGTGGCCCCGTCGGGGCTTCCGCCCTGGCCCTGGAAACTCCTCCTTCCCCTCGCGGGGTACCTCGGCCTGGTCGCGTTCGTCCCCCGGCTGCGCCGTACCTGCGACTGGCTTCGGCTTGGCCGGTTCGGGGCAGGGGAGGCTTTCCTGGCCGGGGGGCTCGCCGTGCTCGGTGTCGTCGGGCTTGCGGCGTGGGTCGCGCTGGCCGAGCCGGACAACCTGGCCCTCTACCGCCGCAGCCTGCCTGCCCTCTCCCCTTGGCTTCTGGCCCCGGCGGGGGCCGGCTTCGCCCTGCTCAACGCGGCGATGGAGGAGGCGCTCTTCCGAGGGGCGATCCTCGAGGCCCTCGACCGGAGCCTCCGGCGGCCCGGGGCGGCTCTTGCGCTCCAGGCCTTGCTCTTCGGCGTCCTGCACTACCGGGAGGGGTTCCCCAACGGGGTGTTGGGGGTGGCCCTGACCGCGGCCTACGGGCTCGGTCTCGGGGCGCTTCGGAGGGCTTCCGGGGGCATGGTGGCCCCCTGGCTGGCCCACGCCGGTGCCGACATGGCGGTTTACGCTCTCGTCGTACGGTCCGCCCGGGCGGCGGGTGGGGGTTAGGAACCCGCTCGTGCGAAAAACTGAAAAACTTGGGTGCGCCGGCGCCCGTGATACACTGGCGCACGTGACGCGCAGCCCCGTGACGGGCGGGAGCACCGCCGGGGTGATCGGCGGCTGGCTGCTGATCGTCCGCGCCCACACCCAAGGGCGGTGACCGAGAACGCGAGGAGGGGCCCGTGGGCAGTGACGGCGAGGGAGACTTCTACCAGGGTCTACGGCGAAGGATCCGGGATCGGGCCCGCACCCGCGAGGGGCACGCCCGGCCTTGGGTGGAGTTCCTGTTCCTCCCCCCCGATCTCTTCCACCTGCTGTGCCGGCTGGCCGCCGACCCGGAGGTCCCGCGGGGGGCGAAGGTGCGGGTGGCTGTCGTCCTCGCGTACTTCATCTCCCCCGTGGACCTCCTCCCCGAGGCCTTCCTCGGGCCGATCGGCTACCTCGACGACGTGGCGCTGACCGCCTACGTGCTCCACGGCCTGGTCGACGGGATCCCTCCGGAGGTGTTGAGCCGGCACTGGGCGGGGGATTCGGACGCGCTGGCGGTGATTCGACGGGTGCTCGGGGTCTTGGACGGGATGCTGGGCGGGCGCTACCGGGGGCGGCTTCGAAGGAGGGTGGGGTGAGTTTGCGCGAAACCGCCGACACAGCGGGACCGACCGCGACCCACAGCGTGACGATCGGGTACATCCTGTGGCTCTTCGGGTTCACCGGGAGCCACCGATTCTACTACGGAAAGCCCGTCTCCGGGGTGATCTGGTTCCTGACGCTGGGGCTTCTGGGAGTCGGTTGGCTGGTGGACCTCTTCCTGATCCCGTCCATGGACCGGGAGGCGGAGCTGCGGTTCCGGCCTGGCCCGGTCGACTACACCGTGGGGTGGATCCTCCTCACCTTCCTGGGCCTCTTCGGGGTGCACCGGATGTACCTGGGCAAGTGGCTCACGGGTTTTCTCTGGCTCTTCACCGGGGGGCTCTTGGGGCTCGGCTGGGTGTACGACTTCCTCACCCTGAACGACCAGATCACCGTGGCGAACGCCCGGAGAACCGGAGCGCCGGGATGAGCGAAGCCGCGGGGCGGGGCGGCCCGGGCCCGCGGGGACGGGCAGAGGAGGCGGTCACTTGGTGACGCGAACCCTTCGGGGGCTGGGGCCCCACGGCTTCCACCGGGTGGCTTACCACGAGTGGGGCGACCCGGGGAATCCCCGGGTGGTGGTCTGTGCCCACGGTCTCACCCGCAACGGCCGGGACTTCGACGCCTTGGCCGCGGCCCTGGCAGACCGATACCGGGTGGCGTGCCCGGACCTGCCGGGCCGCGGGCTGAGCGAGTGGCTGCCCCGGCCGGGGGATTACACCTACCCGGTGTATCTCGGGGACATGGTCGCCCTCTTCGCTCGCCTGGGTGGCGAGACCGTGGACTGGGTGGGTACGTCCATGGGGGGCCTGGTCGGAATGATGCTCGCGGCCCAGCCGGGCACGCCGATCCGGCGCCTGGTGCTGAACGACGTCGGCCCCTTCCTCCCCAAAGCCGCCCTGGAGCGGATCGGGGAGTACGTCGGGGCGGATCCCCGGTTTGCGGACCTCGGGGCTCTCGAGGGGTACCTTCGAAGGGTCCACGCCCCCTTTGGGCCGCTCACCGGCGAGCAGTGGCGCCGTCTGGCAAAGCACAGCGCCCGCCCGCTCCCGGACGGCACCCTCGCCCTGCACTACGACCCGGCCATCGGCGAGGCCTTTCGGACGGCGCCCCCCCAGGACGTGGACCTGTGGGCCGTGTGGGACGCGGTCCGGTGCCCGGTCCTGGTCCTCCGGGGGGCCGAGTCCGATGTGCTGCCCCGGGAGACCGCGGAGGAGATGGGCCGCCGGGGACCTCGTGCCCAACATGATGGAGTACGAGGTCACCGGCCTGTTCG
>CAZYJP010000373.1:0-2820 GCA_964647795.1 uncultured Thermodesulfobacteriota bacterium | reverse complement strand
CGCGTGCCTGAGCCGGTAGACGCACTGCCGGAGGGCGTGGTGTCGGGATCGTCGCGGTGAATCGGGCCACAGGAGTTCGGCGAGGTGCTGGCGGGGGGCGCGCCGTCCGGGAGACAGCGCCAGGTACGCGAGGAGAGCGAGTGACTTGCCCGATCGAAGAGTCGGTTCTGGGTTCCGCCGATCCCGATAGAGGGCCAGCTCCCCCATGCCCCGGAACCACCATGCGACGGCCGATCCGGGGACGGCCGAAAACCGACCGGAGGATCGGGGCCACCTGGAGCCGCTCATCCTGGATCCCGGAGAAAGGGTCATACGTTGGTCGTCACCTCGACGGCGGTGTGCTTTCAGGGGACGCATCCGCAGTTGGACGGCTCCCCTGGAGGCGCGGATCCCGAACAGGCTACCCTGGGCACCGGCCCGAACCCGGAAGAATATGTCGGGCCGCCGGGTCGGGCAAGGATGAACAGTAGGCGCTCGTCAGTGGACCGTCAGCGCCCCGGTTTATGTTTATTGCGTCGGCGCCACAACCACCCCGGAATCGTTGGAGGACTCCACTACTTACGTCGGGTCCTGCCCCCGCCGCGTCGGGAAGGGGAGGTTCGGAAAGGTAAGTAATCGCAGGGGTCTTGTACCGGGATCCCGGGACCAGGGATGAGGACTGGATCGATCCCTTCGGGGGGGTCTGTATCTTGCACGACCCAGTCGGTGCGCCATCGAAGGCTGAGTGGGGCCCCACCGGACCAGGGGGAGGCTCCGGGCACCTTGCCCGGAAGTCACATGGCCCGGCGGCCCCTACGCGCTTCAGTAGTCCACAGGAGGCAGCAAGTGATCGCAGCGACCGGACAGCGGCTTTGAACGAGCTGAAGCCGAAGCGACGCCTACAGCGTTCCGTCGCCGCGACGGTCTCGTGGCGCACGTGCTGGTTGCAGGCGATGGGCGATCTCGCCCTCTTCCGGGAGAGGCGAGATCAGGATCCACTCCTCCGGTCCGGGAAGTCGCTCGCTCTCCTGGCCTACGTGGCACTCTCCCCGCATGGGCAGGCAACGCGCCAGCACCTGGCCGAGCTCCTCTGGCCGGATCTGGACCGCCGGGCGCAGCAGCACTGTCTACGACAGTGCCTTTACCGGTTGCGTCACGTCACGTCCGGCCTCCCGGTGATCCGGTGCCGCCGGCAGGACGTCCAGGTCGGCCCGGGGGTGCGATTCGACTTCCTCGAGGGGGAAGCCGCCCTCGCGGCCGGCGAGTACGAGGCGGCGGAACGGCTCCTTCGCGGGGACTTCCTGGAAGGATTCTCGGTCCCCGAGGCCAGGGAGTTCGAGCGATGGATGGAGTCGAAGCGCACGGGATTCCATTCCTCGTGGGTGCGGTCCGCTCGGACATTGGCAGAGGAAAGGCTCGCCTCCCCCGATCTCACCGGCGCCATCGAGATGGCCGAGGCGCTCGTCACCCGACGGCCGTTCGATGACAAGGCCATCCGGCTGCTAATGGTTTCCCTGGCCGGTAGCGGACAGTATGCCCTCGCGGTCGCCCGTTACCAGACCTACGTCCAGCTTCTCGGAAGCGAGATGGGCGAAGAGCCGCCGGAGCATCTGGAGCGATACGCCCGGGAGCTTCGGGGGTGCGCGGCCTCCGCGACCCTTCGGCCGTGCAGGGACACGGGGTTCGCCGGGCGAGCCGATGAGTGGGGCGTCCTGGAGGAGACATGGAGCAGGGCTCAGGAGTGGGACGGGGCCCTCGTGCTGTTGCAGGGAGAATGCGGAGCCGGAATCACCCCCCTCCTGGTCGAGTTTTCGGACCGTGCCCGCGCGGGAGGGTCGGTGGTCCTGGATGCGGCCCGTCCGGACCCGGTAACCCGATTCCCGGACAGCCCTGAGGTTGCGAACCTTCTCTCGGTGGCGAGGCTTCCGGGGCTGGCACGCCTGGAACGGAACCTCCTCCTGGAGCTGATCGGGCTCCGGCCCCGGTCGCCGGATGCGCTGACGCACCTTTCCGAGCTGGATCCGGGCGCAGGGGCCTCGGACTCCAGATCGTTGCGTCACCGCGCCCTGGCGGATTGCCTCAAGGATCTCGCGGGGCGGGACGGGCTCCTGATCACCATCGATCATCTCCAGTGGGCCGACGCCCCGAGCCTCCGGTTGCTCCATTTTCTTGCCCGGCAACTCAAGGATACCCGAACCCTGGCGATCGCGGCGTTCCGTCCAGAGGAGCTCCCTGCAGAAGGTCGGAGATTCGTGGAGGTCAGCGCCTCCGAGGGACTGGCGCGGCTGGTCCGGATCGGTCAGGAATCGTGCCCATCCAAGGCTCCAGCGTCCATGCCGCGTGCCCCCGCACACGCGGCTCGTTGGTCTCCAGAGCATCCCGCCACTTCTCCATCCCGACCGCCACGTTGGGTTTGAACCCGGCCTTGGGACTTCCTATCCACCGACGAAGACATCGTCGGCGGCGGAATCTTCCTCCCCACCCAGGACCATAGGCGGGATCTCCAGGACACACGCCCACACGATCCCCAATGCGAACCCCAGGGCTATCCCGGAAGGAGCGGCCCATCCCGCCACCAGGGTGCCCAGCGCTACCACGACGAGGACGAAGGTGCCCGTGCCGGCCATCGCCACCGAAGGTCCCCACCCGGACCGGCGGGCCACGACAGCCGTGGCGTGGACGAGCAACGTGGCCGCAACCGCCACCGGTACGGAAGGAAACTCGGCCCGGGGCACGATCCCCTCCAGGACCATCCGATCCAGGAGGAAGGACCCACCGCCGGCACCCACCACCCCCACCCCGACCCGCAGCGCCGCTCCCCAGCCCACCTTCCATCCCACG
>CAZYJP010000372.1:0-2822 GCA_964647795.1 uncultured Thermodesulfobacteriota bacterium | reverse complement strand
CGGGAGCTCCGCTCTGGCCGCCTTCGCGATGTGGATGGCCATGATGGTGGCCATGATGCTCCCCCCCGTACTCCCCTGGATCTGGTTCTTCGCCGCGGCCACCCGCCCCACCGCCCCGGGGCTCCGGCTCTGGGGGCGGACGCTGGTCTTCGCCTCGGGATACTTCGCCCTCTGGGGCCTGTACAGTGCCGTTGCTGCCGGCGTGCAGACCGGTCTCCTGGGCCGGGCTCTCCTGCATCCCACCGCGCTCAAGGTGGCCCCGACCGCGGGCGCCGTCCTGCTTCTCCTGGCCGGCGCGGTCCAGTTCAGCCCGCTCAAGGGCGCCTGCCTCAGGCATTGCCGCTCGCCGATGGGCTACTTCCTCACCCGCTGGCGAGACGGCCCGAGGGGCGCCTTCTCTATGGGGTTTCACCACGGGGTCTACTGCCTGGGCTGCTGCTGGGCCCTCATGGCACTGGCCTTCGCCCTGGGCACCATGAACCTCGCCTGGATGGCAGCGGTCACCCTGCTGTTGTGCATCGAGAAGATCGCCCCGGGGGGCGAGCACTGGAGCAGGGTCACCGGCCTCCTCCTCCTCGGCTGGGGCGCCGCCCTTTTGCTCGTGTCTGCCGCGCAGGGGTGAGCGTTCCCGACCCCGCCCCCGGTACGTGACTCCGAGTCTCACCCCCCGCTGGGAAGAGCGCGGGTTCTTTGCTACAGTCCGCGGGCCCTTCGGTCCCTGCCACGCGGGGCACCGGCTCCCGCCCATAGGTCCAGTCGATATTTCCTTCGAGGAGGAGTCGAGCGATGAATTTTGCACTGACCCGCGAGCAGAGCGAGATCAAGAAAGCGGCCCGAGAGTTCGCGCGGGGTGAGTTCAAGCGGGAGCTGGCCGAGGAGTGCGAGCTCAACCACCGCTTTCCGAGGGAGCTGTTCCGGAAGGCCGCGGAGCTGGGGTTCGTGGGGCTGAACCTCCCGGAGGCGGCCGGCGGGGGAGGGCTGGGGGTGTTCGAGAACGTCCTGGTGATCGAGGAGTTCTGCAAGGCGGACTCGGGGCTGGGCATGGCGCTCCACCTCGCCTACCTGCCGGCCAAGATGGTGAAGCTGTTCGGGAACGAGGCCCAACACCGGAGGTTCCTCTCGCCCCTCTCCGAGGGTCGCTGGGTGTCGGCGGTCGCGTTCACCGAGCCGGATCACGGGAGCGATCTGACCGCCATGAATACGACCGTGATCGAAGACGGCGACTGCCTCGTGCTCAATGGGACGAAGGTCTTTACCACCAACGCGACCTACGCGGACTTCGTCGTGGTACTGGCCCAAGACGACCCCGAAGCCCGACCGGGGAAGGGCATGACGGCCGTCCTGGTCCAGACCGACCCTTCCTCCTGGCTCGGAGGCCGCCTCGAAATCAACGAACTCGGGCAGAAGATGGGCCTTCGGATGACGTCGAGCGGGGAGATGGTGTTCCACGACCTGAGGGTTCCGACGGCCAACATCCTCGGCGAGAAGGGACGAGGCCTCGACGTCGTCCTGGGCTTCCTCGACGAGAGCCGCATCGAGATCGCGGCCCAGTCCCTGGGCAATGCCGAGGGTGCCCTCCTCAAGGCGCTCGACTACTCCCGCCGGCGCCACCAGTTCGGCAAGCCCATCATCGATTTCCAGGCGAACGGCCACAAGCTGGCACGGATGTGGAGTCAGGTCCACTCCGCCAAGATGCTGACCTACTATGCGGCGTGGCGGAAGGACAACGAAACCGCGGCCACGGCCGAGTACACCCCCCTCTTCACGTCCATGGTGAAGCACTACTCGCCCGAGACGGCGAAAGCGGTGATCGACGACGCGATCAACGTCTTCGGCGGCTACGGGTACTTTCTGGAGCAGGAGGTCGAGCGGCGCTACCGCGACAACCGCATCGCGGAGATCTACGAAGGGACCGTGGAAGTGCAGTTGAACAACATGGCCCGTCTGCTGAAGAAGGTGAATCTCGAATTCGTGGACCAGGTGCTCCTGTAGCCGGCTGACGGCTCTCTGGTCACGTCCGGATCAGCTCCAGGGGGATCGAGCTGAGGGGGCGGGCGCCGGCTTCGCCGACGAGGAACGTGTCTTCGACGCCCACTCCCCCGAGATCCCCCACGACCGCCTTGGGCTCGAGAGCCACGGTCGAGGAGAGCTCCAGGATCTCCTTCGACCCCCTGGAGATCAACGGCGGTTCGACGATCTCGAGGCCCACCCCGTGCCCGACGAAGCGGCAGCGGTTCCCCGGTCGACCCAGATACCCCGAGAGACCGAGGCTGTCCGCGTGTGTTTCACCCCTCGCGAACACTTCGCCCGCCACCGCGCCCTCTCGAAGCGCCGCCACCATGCCCCGGTACGTTTCCAGGAGCGCGGCGTGGGCCTCGAGGAGCCAGCTGGGCGGAGACCCCACGCAGAACGTTCGTGTCTGGTCGGTCTGGTAGCCGAACACGCTCACCCCGAAGTCGACGATCACCGGTTCGCTGCGCCGGATCACCCGATGTCCGGCCCCCCAGGGGAAGGCCGGGGAGAGCCCCTCCCCCGACATGGGGGTGTCCACGGCCCCGGGCCTCGCCGTGTTCGGCCCGGACAGGACATGCCAGGAGTAGGCCTCGAAATCTCCCCGCGAGCGCAGCAATCCCTCGTGGCCGAGCTCCATCGCCCGGGCAACGAGTCGACCCGCGAATTCCGCCTCCGTCATGCCCGGCCGCAGAATTGCGGCCGCGTGCCGAAACACCTCTGCGGCGACTCGCCCCGTCTCCTCCAGGCGGCCGACCTCCCAGGGGCTCTTCCGACGGCGCAACGCCAGCACCTCGGCGCTCACGTCGACG
>CAZYJP010000371.1:0-2826 GCA_964647795.1 uncultured Thermodesulfobacteriota bacterium | reverse complement strand
GCGGCCGGGGCCGCGGCTATGTGATTCGAACCGGCCGGGCCACCGAGCTGGGGCTACCCGATTCAGGAGGGCGGCCGGCGGTGGTCGTCTCTGACGAGGATCTCTGCCTCCCGGCCACCCGGGTCATCGCGGCCGTCGGCCAGAGCCCGGAGCACCCCTGCCTCCCGGCAACAGCGCTCCAATCGGACGGCAGGGCCCTGGTGGAGGCCGGATGCCGGGTGAGGGGAATGCCGGGCCTCTTCGCAGCCGGGGATGGCGTGAGCGGCCCGAGCTACGTGGTGGAGGCGATGGCTTCGGGCCGGGCCGCGGCCCGGGACATCCTGGCCTGCTTGGAGGTGCCCCGTGGCGCCGACCAACCGTGAGTGTTCGAGGGGCGACCTCCTGCTCCGCGAGGTCCCTGGGGAGGACCGGGAGCGCTGCCGAGACGAGGAGCAGCGCCGGGCCCTGGGGGAGGCGGTCCGCTGTCTGGAGACCAATACCTGCGAAGCCTGCGATGTGTGCCGGCTCCTCTGCCCGGACCTGGCGATCACCCGGGAGGCCCGGACGGGGAGGATCCAGGTCGATCTGGACTACTGCAAGGGCTGCGGCATCTGCGCGGCCTTCTGCCCTCGCGGCGCGATCCGGATGATCCTGGAAAGCGAGGCCGAGGCGGGATGAAACCCGTTTCCCACAGAGACACACTTCCGGAACCGATGACGAGCAAGCCCCCGGCGCTGCCGGGGGCTTGCTTTCCCATCGCGAACCTCTGACCGCCGCGCGGCAGGGTCCTACTCTTCGATCTCCTCGACCGCCTCCACTTCCTCGAGCTCCTCGTCCTCGCCCGTGTCGACGCCTAGGGCGCTGAGCTCCTCGGCCAGCTCGTCGTCGGAGAGTTCCGATTCCCGCGGCTTCACCACGGGCTCCCACTGCACGCCCTCGTCATGGACCTCGATCTGGCTGCGCTGGTACCGGCCGAGCCCGGTGCCGGCGGGGATCAGGCGGCCCATGATCACGTTTTCCTTGAGGCCCCGCAGGAAGTCCACCTTCCCCTCGATGGAGGCCTGGGTGAGAACCTTCGTGGTCTCCTGGAAGCTGGCGGCCGAGATGAAGCTCTCGGTGGAGAGGCTGGCCTTGGTGATGCCCAGGAGCATGGGGACGCCGATGGCGGGCTCGCCGCCCTTCGCCATTACCTTCTGGTTCTCCGCCTCGAAGATCTGGCGCTCCACCTGCTCCTTGAGCAGGAAGTCCGTGTCGCCCATCTCCTTGATCTCGACCCGGCGCAGCATCTGCCGGACGATGACCTCGATGTGCTTGTCGTTGATGTCCACGCCCTGGAGCCGGTAGACCTCCTGGATCTCGTCCACCAGGTACTTCATGAGCTCCTTCTCGCCCAGGACCTTGAGCACCTCGTGGGGATTGGTGGCGCCGTCCATCAGCGGCTCGCCGGCCTTGACGTGGTCGCCCTCCCGAACGGAGACGTGCTTGCCCCGGGGGATGAGGTAGATCTTGGCCTCGCCCATCTCGGGGGTAACCACGATCTTGCGCTTGCCCCGGGTGTCCTTGCCGAAGGTCACGACGCCGTCGATCTCGGAGATGAGGGCGAAGTCCTTGGGCTTGCGGGCCTCGAAGAGCTCGTCCACCCGGGGGAGGCCGCCGGTGATGTCCTTGGTCTTGGTGGTCTCTCGGGGGATCTTCGCGATCACGTCGCCGGCCGAGACCTCTTTGCCTTCCTCCACGGCGATGTTCGCTCCCACAGGGAGGATGTAGCGGGCCAGGGTCTCGCTGGTCTCGAGGCTCTTGATCGAGACCCGAGGCCGGTAGTCGGCACCCCGGCTCTCCACCACCACCTTGCGGGACATGCCCGTGACCTCGTCGACCTGCTCGCGCATGGTCACGCCCTCGAGGACGTCGCCGAACTTGATCCGGCCCGAGGCCTCGGTGAGCATGGGATTGGTGTAGGGGTCCCACTCGGCCAGGAGCTGACCGGCCTGCACGGAGCCGCCGTCGGGCACCTTGAGGTTGGCTCCATAGACCACCGGGTACTTCTCGCGCTCCCGGCCCTCGGCGTCGAGCACCGCCAGCTCACCGTTGCGGTTCATGGCCACGATGCGGCCGTCGGCGGTGGTCACGGTCTGGAGGTGGAGGTAGCGCACGGTGCCCTGGTTGCGGGCCTCCAGGGTGGACTGCTCCACCCGCTTGGAAGCGGTGCCGCCGATGTGGAAGGTCCGCATGGTGAGCTGGGTGCCGGGCTCACCGATGGACTGGGCGGCGATGATCCCCACGGCTTCTCCCAGGTTGACCTTCCGGCCGCGGGCAAGGTCGCGGCCGTAGCACTCGGCGCACAGGCCGTTCTTGGCCTGGCAGGTGAGGCCGCTGCGGATGAGCACCTTCTCCACGCCCGCGTCTTCGACCCGGTCGGCGAGCTGTTCGTCGATCTCGACGTCTGCGGGGACGATGACCTCGTCGCTGTACGGGTCGCGCACGTCCACCAGGGTGGTCCGACCGAGGATCCGGTCCCGGAGGCGCTCCACCACCTCACCCCCCTCCACCAGGGCCGAGACGTAGATCCCGTCGAGGGTTCCGCAGTCCTGCGAGGTGATCACTACATCCTGGGCCACGTCCACGAGCCGCCGGGTCAGGTACCCGGAGTTGGCGGTCTTCAGCGCGGTATCCGCGAGGCCCTTGCGGGCGCCGTGGGTGGAGATGAAGTATTGGAGGACGGTGAGCCCCTCGCGGAAGTTGGCGGTGATGGGGGGCTCGAGGATCTCGCCGGAGGGCTTCGCCATCAGGCCCCGCATTCCCGCGAGCTGGCGCATCTGCTGGGTGGAGCCCCGGGCGCCCGAGTCG
>CAZYJP010000370.1:0-2828 GCA_964647795.1 uncultured Thermodesulfobacteriota bacterium | reverse complement strand
CACGGAGGAAGGTGCGAAGGCGCTCCCGGGCCGGGCGTTCGCCTCCGGGGGAGTAACCCGCCGGTACGGCATGGTCGATGGGGAGGTCCCGGAGGCCGGCGCCGCGGCGGAGGAGGGCAGAGGGGGCCTCGGGCCATCGCTCGACCACCTCCTGCGGGATCTCCGCCCGGCCGGGGAGCCCCGTCAGGGGAGCGGTCTCCGGCAGGGTCAGGTGCTCGAGCAGCGTGCGCTGCAGGAAGCGCCGGAAGTCGAAGGCCCTCGCGAAGACCCGGTCGGCGGCTCGCAGGGGCAGGAGCCCGTTGGAGTCCACGGCCTCCAGGAGAACCGGCAGCCGCGAGGCGGCCGCCTCCACCATTCGGGGCAGGAAAAAGGCGGGGAAGTCGTCGGTGACCACGGCACAGGCCCGGCGGGCCAGGGTTTCCAGGAGGCCCTTCCCGGCTCCGGGGGCGGGCTCGACATAGGGGTGGTAGGAGACCTCGGCCCGCCGGAACCCCTGCCGGTTCTCCCCCATGCCGTCCAGCACGAACCGGTGGAAGCGGTCGCTGGCGTGGGGGTAGTCGCAGCGCAGCGCCTCCAGGACGAGGAGCGGGCGGCCCAACTCCCGGGCCCACCCGGCGGCCCGCTGCAAGGCGAAGTTCCAGGAAGTGCGGCGAAAGGCCGTCATCCAATAGAGGACGTAGGCGCCCCCCGGTCGAGCCCGGGCTCGATTGGCCGCCCGGACCCTGAGCTCCGGAAACTCCGGGAGCCCCCGTGCTCGATGGACCGTCGACGTCACGGGGTCCCTGCGCCTCGGCCGCCTTCTTCCCGGGCTCCGGCGAGGACGCGGCGGAACACCGATCCGGGCATGTCCCGATACAGTTCCGCCAGGTACTTGACTTCGTTGGCTTTCTTGGCCAGCGCCGCGGCCTTGCCGCGCACCCCCACCCCGTAGAGGACGCCGACGCCGTCGAAGTCCCCGAAGCCAATCATCTCGCCGATGGGGCGGTACCGAGCGGGGCGAAGCGGGCGCATGGTGTCGTAGCGCCAGAGGTTTTGGGCCGCGAGCGTCCCCTGGTAGACGGCGCGCTGGGCGCTCCCGAGGTTGGCGAACCCGTCCCGGCTGTCCACCGTGGCGAAGTCGCCGGCAGCGAAGACCTCCGGGTACTGGGAGGTCTGGAGGGAGAGGCTGACCACGAAGGGATGGGGGGGCTCGAGGCCCCCGAGGTCCACCCGGCGGACGCCGCTGCACCAGACCACGAGGTCGGCCTCGAGGCGCCGGCCGTCCTCGAGGACGATACCCCCTTCCCCCACCCGGGCCACCCCCACCCCCAGGAGCAGCTCGATGCCCCGCTCCGACAGGTACCGGGATACGTAGCGACGTTCGACTTCCCGGCACTGGGAGCGGGCCATGACCTGGGTGCCCTTCTCCACGACCGTGATCCCGCAGGTGGCGGAAGAGGCGACCTGGCGGAGCATCGCCGCTACCTCCAGCCCCTCGATGCCCGCTCCGCACACCACCGCTCGCCTCTGCACGCCCCGGCTGCCGATCCCCAGCTGGGCGATCCTGCGGGCACACCGATCAGCTGCCTCGAAGGTCTGGAGCGACTCCGTGTACCGGTCCGCCCCCTCGACTCCCAGGAACGTGGTTTCTCCCCCGAGGGCGACGATGACTCGGTGGTAGGGGTGGTTGCCCGAGCTCCCGATCACGAGGCGACGCTGGAAGTCCAGGGCCTGGACCCGCTCCCTCAGGAATTCCCCCCCTGAGGCCGCGACGAGGGGCTCCAGGGGAAGCCGTACCAGGAACTCCCGGCTCCCCAGGACGGCCCGCTCGTGGAACCGGGTCTTGATCGTGTGGTGAGCCGACCCGTCGAGGAGCAGGATGCGGTGACGGGTCCGGTCCAGAAGCCGGGAAAGGGTGCGCAGGGCGGCCAGGCCGGCGTACCCTCCTCCCAGGATGAGGATGGGACTCCGGGTCACGGGGAACCCCCCCCCCGTTCGCGGCGGCGCAGGTCCCTCAGGAGGGCCCGTGCGGCGTGGAACCCGCACATCCCGTGGACACCGCCCCCGGGAGGGCTGGAAGAGGAACACAGGTACCACCCTTCGACCGGGGTGTTGTAGGGGCGCAGCCCCGCCACGGGCCGGGCGAAGGTCTGGCGGAGGTCCTGGACGCCGCCGCCGATGTCACCCCCCACGTAGTTGGGGTTGTGGGCCTCCAACTCCCGGGGCCCCAACGTGCTCCGGGCCAGGACGCACTCCCGGAAGCCCGGGGCAAAGCGTTCCAGCTGGGACTCGATCCGCTCCACCGGGTCTTCGGGCGACCCGTTCGGCACGTGGCAGTAGGCCCATGCAATGTGCCGGCCGGCGGGGGCGCGGGTCGCGTCGAAAAGGGTTGGCTGGACCAGGATGACGTACGGTTGCCGGTGGCTTCTGCCCCGCCACGCGGCCCGTTCGGAGGCGGCAATCTCCTCCAGGGTTCCCCCCAGGTGGACGGTCGCCGCCCGACGGCACTCGGGCGCCTTCCAGGGGATCGGTTCGGAGAGAGCCCAGTCCACCTTGAACGCCCCGGGACCGTAACGGAAGTGTCGGAGTGCCCGCCGGTAGGGGGGCGGGAACCGCCGCCCTCCGATGGAGAGGAGCTGGCGGGGACTGAGGTCCCACAGGACGGGCCCGGACCCGGGCAGTTCCTCCCACCGCGTCACCGGGGAGCTCCCCCGCACCGCTCCCCCCAAGGATCGCAGGTAGGACGCGAGGACATCGGCGAGAGCCTGGGAGCCTCCCCGCACCAGCGGCCAGCCCAGCGCGTGTCCCGCGGCCGCGAGGGCCAGGCCGAACGCTGCGGTGCCGGCCTG
>CAZYJP010000369.1:0-2857 GCA_964647795.1 uncultured Thermodesulfobacteriota bacterium | reverse complement strand
GGCCGCCACGGCCCTGCGTGGGGCCCTGGAGCGCACGCCCGGGCTCGATCCCGCAGAAGTGGACGACGTGATCCTGGGGTGCGCGTTCCCCGAGGCAGAGCAGGGCCTGAACATGGGCCGCCTCGCAGCCCTCCTGGCGGGGCTCCCCCACTCCGTGCCCGGGCAGACCGTCAACCGGTTCTGCTCCTCCGGCCTCCAGACCCTCGCCCTGGCCGCCCAGGCCGTGATGACGGGGATGGCCGACGTGGTCCTGGCAGGAGGGGTGGAGTCCATGAGCCGTGTCCCCATGACCGGCAACAAGATCATGGTCAACCCGGACCTCGTGAAGACCGGCCCCGACGCCTACCTGGGCATGGGGCTCACGGCCGAGAACGTGGCCGACCGCTTCGGGATCCCTCGGGCGGACCAGGACGCCTTCGCCCTCCAGAGCCACCAGCGGGCCGTCGCCGCCCAGGAGTCCGGGCGCTTCGGCGACGAGCTCCTGCCCGTCACGGTGAAGCGGTATGGCCCCGGGAAGAACGGAACGCTCGAGGAGAAGAGCACCGTGCACGCCCAGGACGAGGGGCCCCGCGCCGACACCACCCTGGAGGCCCTGGGAAAGCTCAAGCCGGCCTTCAAGCAGGGGGGCTCGGTCACCGCCGGAAATTCCTCCCAGATGAGCGACGGGGCGGCGGTCTCCGTGGTGATGAGCGCCGACAGGGCCAAGGCCCTGGGTCTGTCCCCCATGGCTCGGTTCGTCTCCTTCGCCGCCGCCGGAGTGGACCCGGCGGTCATGGGCATCGGGCCCATCGAGGCAATTCCCAAGGCACTCAGGCTCGCCGGCCTGAAGGTCGCAGACCTTGGGCTCACGGAGCTCAACGAGGCCTTCGCCTCCCAGGCCCTGGCGGTGATGCGGACCCTGGGCCTCGATGCGAACACCACCAACGTCAACGGCGGCGCCGTCGCCCTCGGGCACCCCCTGGGATGCACCGGCGCCAAGCTCACCGCCACACTCCTCCACGAGATGCCCCGGCGCAAGGTGCGCTATGGGCTTGTGAGCATGTGCATCGGGGGCGGCATGGGCGCTGCGGGGATCTTCGAGAATCTGCAATAACACTTGGCTCGCTGCGGGTTGCACGTTGCGCGTGGGAAGCATCCCAACCCGCAACAGGCAACGCGCGACACGCACTTTCTCAAGGAGGCCCCCATGTCCGAAGCATCCTACGTCAAAGGCGGCAGCTTCCTCCTCCGGGAGGCCCAGCCCGAAGAGATCTTCACCCCGGAGGACTTCACCTCCGAGCAGCTCCAGTTCGCCAAGACCGCGCGGGACTTCCTCGAGAACGACGTCCTGCCCGTCTCGGACCGCATCGAGGCCAAGGAGCCCGGCCTGAGCGAGAACCTCATGAAGAAAGCCGGGGAGCTCGGGCTCCTGATGGCCGACGTACCCGAGGAGTTCGGCGGGCTGGGCCTCGACAAGGCCTCCAGCGCCCTCATCACGGAGAGCATCTCGGGCCAGGGCTCCTTCTCCGTCACCTACGGGGCCCACGTGGGCATCGGCACCCTGCCGCTGGTCTACTATGGGACCCCCGAGGTCAAACAGAAGCTCCTGCCGGGCCTGGCCGACGGTTCCAGCATCGGGTGCTACTGTCTCACGGAACCGACCTCGGGCTCCGATGCCCTCTCGATCCGCACCAAGGCCGTTCTCTCCGGGGACAAGAGCCACTACGTGCTCAACGGCACCAAAATGTGGATCACCAACGGCGGGTCGGCGAAGGTCTTCACCGTCTTCGCCAAGGTAGACGGCGAGCACTTCACCGGCTTCGTCATGGGCAAGGACACCCCGGGGCTGAGCGTAGGCCCCGAGGAGCACAAGCTCGGCATCGTCGGCTCCTCGACCACCACGGTCATCCTCGAGGATGCCCAGGTGCCGGTCGGCAACGTCCTCGGCGAGGTGGGCAAGGGCCACAAGATCGCGTTCAATATCCTCAACATCGGCCGTTTCAAGCTGGGCGCCGCGTGCGTCGGGGGCTGCAAGCGGGCCATCGCCCACGCCCTGGCCTACGCCCTCGAGCGGAAGCAGTTCGGCAGAAAGCTCGCCGAGTTCGGTCTCATCCGCGAGAAGCTCGCCCGCATGGCCGTGCTCACCTATGCGGCCGAGTCAGCGGTCTACCGCACCGTGGGCCTCATCGACCACATCCTCCAGAGCGGGGAGGCCCACGGGGAGGCGGCCCTCCAGTCCATCGAGGAATACAGCGTCGAGTGCGCCCTCGTGAAGCTCCTGGGAAGCGAGGCTCTCGACTTCGTGGTGGACGAGACCTTGCAGATCTACGGCGGCTACGGGTACTCCAGCGAGTACCCCGCCGAGCGCTACTATCGGGACAGCCGGATCAACCGCATCTTCGAGGGGACGAACGAGATCAACCGTCTCCTGGTGCCGGGGATGCTCCTCCGAAAAGCCATGAAGGGGGAGATCCCCCTCTTCGCCGCCGCCAAGGCCCTTCAGGAGGAGCTCATGGGCATCCCGAGCTTCGACCTGGACACCGAGGCCGGCGTCTTGGACGCCGAGAAGAAGATCGTCGCCAACCTCAAGAAGATCTGCCTCTTCGTCGCGGGGGTGGCGGCCCAGAAGTACGGAAAGGACCTCGCCGACCAACAGCCCATCCTGGCTCGGCTGGCAGACCTCACCCTGGCCGCCTACACGGCCGAGTCCACCCTGCTCCGAGCGCTGAAGGACGCGGGCCGGAGGGGTGCCGAGGCCGCGACCTTCCCGGTCGCCGCCGCACGCGTCACCTGCGAAGAGGCGATGGGCCAGGCGGAAGGGTTTGCCCGAGAGGCCCTGGCGGCGATGGAGTCCGGAGACACCCTCAACACCATGATG
>CAZYJP010000368.1:0-2865 GCA_964647795.1 uncultured Thermodesulfobacteriota bacterium | reverse complement strand
CCAGAAGTACTACGCATAGGCGCGAGTTCCGCAATCTGGTGATGTGGTGATGTGGCGATGTGGAGATCGGTTGACAGGGCTGGCGCTGGTGCCATAATCGGCAGATTTTCGGGGGGCAGCGCCCATCGGCACCGCTGATTGGCGAAGGAACGGCGTTCGGATCCGGTCCCCCACCAGAGGAGTCTCCGCCATGCGCGCCTCACCGCCTCTCGATCCTCCTCGGTCCTCAAAGCGCCTCTCCCGGCGCTCCCGGGTCCGGCCCTTCCTCCTGGCGCTGGGCCTCGCCGGAGCCTGGGCGCCGGGCCTCGGGGCCCAGGACGCCTTCCTCCCCATCCACCTGGATCCGGAGACCGGGGCGATCCACCTGGAGGTGGAACGCCTGGGAGAGGATCTCCTCTACATGAACACCCTGGCCGCCGGGCTCGGGAGCCTCGAGCCGACCCGCCTCGACCGCGGCCAGACGGGAAGCGCCATGGTCGTCCGCTTCGAACGCCGCGGACCCAGGGTAGTGCTGGTCCGGAGAAACGTGAGCGCCATCGCCAGCTCCGGTGACCCGTCCGAGGTGCAGGCGGTGGAGGAGTCCTTCCCTCCCTCGATCCTGGCCTCGATGCCCGTGGTGGAAGTGAACGGGGACCGCGTCCGGGTGGACGCCACCAACTTCTTCCTCAGCGACGTCTGGGATGTGCATGGCACCGTGCGGCGGGCCGGGATGGGGGAGATCCGACTGGACCGGGACCGGAGCTTCATCGCAGAGGAGCACACCCAGGCGTTTCCCCTGAACACCGAGGTGCGGGCCACCCTCACCTTCACTTCCGACAACCCGCACGCCGTTCTTCGACAGCACGCCCCCGACGGACGCTCCGTCACCCTGCAGCAACACCATTCCTTCATGGCGCGCCCGGACCCGCCCCTCCCACAGCGCCGGTTCGATCCCCGAACCGCGAACGCCGGGCCGGTCCTGGAGGACTACTCTCAGCCCCTGGACGGGGACTACCGCCTCCGCTCCGTGGCCCGGTGGCGATTGGAGCCCAGCGACCCCGAGGCCTACCTCCGGGGCGAGCTGGTGGAGCCGGTCACCCCCATCGTCATCCACCTGGACCCCGGCATCCCCGAGCCCTACCGCACCGCGTACCGCGAAGGGGCGGAATGGTGGAACGGCGCCTTCGAAGCGGCCGGGTTCCGGAACGCCTTCCAGGTCCGGGACCTTCCGGAGGGGGTGCACCAGATGGACGCCCGGTACTCGGTCCTCCAGGTGGTCCACCGGACGGCGCCCGGCCCCTCCACCGGGAACAGCTTCCAGGATCCCCGTACTGGCGAGATGCTGCAGGCGCTCACCCAGATGGATTCGTACCGGTCCCTGGTGAACTACAACATCTTCGCCGGGCTCCTCCCCGCGTTCGAGGCGCACGGGATCGAGCCGCAGATCGACGGCGAGGAGTTCGCCATGGCCCGGCGCCGACAGCACACCGCACACGAGCTGGGCCACGCCATCGGCCTTCCCCATAACCACAGTGGCGCGGCCCAGGGACGGAACTCAGTGATGGACTACCCCTTCCCCCTGATCCTCCTCACCGACGAGGGCCACCTGGATGTCTCGCAGGCATACCGGGACGGGATCGGGTACAGCGATATCCTTGCGGTCCGCTACGCCTACACCTGGTACCCCGACGCCCAGGCGGAGCGGGAAGGGCTGGAGGCCATCGCCCGGGAGGCGGTGGAGCAGGGATTTCGCTTCATCACCGGGGGACACGCCCGGGACCTTTCAGGGTCCCAGCCCGACTCACACATGTGGTGGGAGGGGGACGAGCCCTTCGAGGCGCTGGATCGGAGCGTGGCGGTGCGCCGCGTCATCCTGGAGCACTTCGACGAACGGGCGATTCGCCCCGGAGAACCCATGGCGTGGCTCAACCACCGCCTGGCCCACGCCTATCTCCATCACCGTTACCAGGTGGAGGCGGTGGTGAAGTACGTCGGGGGCATGTGGTTCAACTACGCCCTCCGGGACGGTGGGCAGACCCCCACGGAGGTGATCTCGGCGGCCGAGCAGCGGCAAGCTCTGCAGCGGATCCTGGCCGTGCTCTCCCCGGAGGAGGTGGCGGTGCCGGACCGAATCGTAAACCTCATCCCTCCCGCGCCGTCCGGCTTCGAGGAGCGGGTGCCCTGGATCCCATCGCCGGCAGGCCCGGCTCTGGACCCCTACGCCATGGCCCGGAGCTTCGCCCAGGAGGTGGTGGACAACCTCCTCCACCGGGAGCGGATGGCGCGGGTGGCCTCTTTCCACGCCCGTGATCCGGGCCAACTCTCTCTCGACGAGTTGCTGGGGGGCCTGGTGGGAGCCACCTGGGGCGCCTCCCGCCCCGCGTCCTCCTCGGAACGGGGCTACCTCCGGGGCAGCGAACGGGCGGTCCTGGACGGACTCTTCACCCTGGTGTCCGATGACCAGGTCACCTCCGAGGTGAAGAACGGGGCGGAGCGCCACCTCGCGGCCCTGGCGGCGATGCTGGCGGAGACGCCGGGGGAGGGCCCGGAAGAGCAGGCCCAACGGGAGCGGGCCCGGAGGGAAATCGACCGGTACCTCGACTCCGGCGAGGTACCCCCCCTGCGGACCGGGCTCATCGAGCTTTTCCTGCCCTGGCCGTAGCGCGTCAGCGCGAGAGCCTGGCCGCGGCGAGGACAGCGGCGGAGGTGAACGGTCGCAGACACACATCGGGTGCGGCGCGACCCCCGGGCCCGCCCGCTATCGCGTCGCCTGGGCGACGAACGCTTCGATGCGGTCCGCCGACATGGCACCTGCCGTGCGGGCCGCTTCACGGCCCCCGGCAAGCACCGCCACGTTCTTGACGCCCCCATAGATGAGCGTGACCG
>CAZYJP010000367.1:0-2872 GCA_964647795.1 uncultured Thermodesulfobacteriota bacterium | reverse complement strand
CGGGTGCCCAACCCCGGGCGGGCGCTTCGCCACGGGATGCTCGTGCGGGCGGAGATCGAGTACCTGGCCTTCCCCGACGCGGTGGTGATCCCCCTGGGGGCCGTGCAGGTCACCGACGCCGGGCCTCGGGTCTTCGTGCTCCGGAGCGCGGAGGGGCGCACCTTCGCCGACTCCCGGGACGTGGTCCCCGGGTCCATCCGGGAGGACCAGGTCCAGGTGCTCCAGGGGCTGGAGGGAGGGGAGCTCCTGGTCGTCTCGGGCTGGAAGGGGCTCGTCTCGGGCACCGAGGTCAACGTGGTGGTGCAGGACGGGCTCTTCCGCGTGGGCGGGTCGGGGGAGGGAGGCGGCACCCCGTGACCCTCACCCGCTTCTCGATCCGGCACTTCATGGCCGTGCTGGTGCTCTGCGTGGGGATCGTGCTCTTCGGGTCGCTGGCTTACCGGAGCATGCCCCGGGAGAACTTCCCCGACGTGGAGATCCCGGTGGTGACCGTGACCACGATCCTGGAGGGAGCCAACCCCGAGGACGCGGAGATCGCGCTCACCATCCCCCTGGAGACCGAGCTCGACGGGGTCGAGGGTCTCAAGGAGATGCGCAGCGTGAGCGCCGAGGGGGCGTCGACCATCACCCTGGAGTTCGAGCTCGGGGTGAAGATCGAGACGGCGCTGGGCCGGGTGCGCGACGCGGTGGACAAGGCCAAGGCCGATCTGCCCTCCGAGGCCGACGAGCCCATCGTGAAGGAGTTCTCCTTCGCCGGCGACGTGCCGGTGATGGTGCTCAATCTCGTGGCCCCGGCCCACGTCGTAGCCCTCTCCGAGCTCAAAGACCTGGCCGAGGAGATCGAGAACGAGCTCAAGCGCATCCCCTCGGTGCTCGACGTCAAGGTGCGGGGGGGGAGGGAACGCCAGATCCTGGTGGAAGTGGACCCGGAGCGCCTGAGCCACTACCGCCTCACCCTGGCCCAGGTCCAGGGGGTGCTCACCGGGACCAACCGCAACGTCTCCGCCGGGGTGGCCGAGGGGGCCGCCACCCGCACCGTGATGCGCCTGCCGGGGGAGTTTCGAAATCCCGCCGAGATCTTCAACATGGTGGTCGGCCGAAGCCCGTCGGGCATCCCCGTCCACATGCGCGACGTGGCCATGGTGCGCCAGAGCTTCGCGGACGAGACCTCCCGGGCGCGGTTCTACGACTTCACCGCCGCGGACGGGGAGAGCTCCCGGGACGAGCACGTGGAGCCCCGACAGTCGGTAAGCCTCGAGATCATGAAGAAGAGCGGGGCGAACATCCTCGACATGACCGAGGCGGTGCGCGAGGTTCTGGCGCGCTTTCCCCTGCCCCAGGACGTGCAGGTGGTGACGGGGCTCGACATGTCCAAGGACGTGCGGATGATGCTCTCCGACCTGGAGAACGGCATCGGCACGTCGCTGCTCCTGGTGCTCCTGGTCATCTTCGTGGGCCTGGGGGCCCGCAACGCGGTGCTCGTGGCCTGGGCCATTCCGTTTTCCATGCTGCTCTCGGTGCTGACGCTGCACGTGCTCGGCATCACGCTCAACATGATCGTGCTCTACTCCCTCATCCTGGCGCTCGGGATGCTGGTGGACAACGCGATCGTCATCGTGGAAAACATCTACCGGCACCTGTGCATGGGGTCGACCCGGGCCCGGGCGGCGCTCGACGGCACGGCCGAGGTGGCCTGGCCCGTGATCGCCTCCACCGCCACCACGGTGGGGGCGTTCCTGCCCATGATCTTCTGGCCCGGGATCATGGGCGAGTTCATGGGCTACCTGCCCAAGACCGTGATCATCGTGCTCACGAGCTCGCTGTTCGTGGCGCTCGTGATCAACCCCACCCTGGCGGCCCTCTTCCTCAAGCGCCCGGCGGGCGCCGAGGCCACCATCGACCCCGAGTCGCGCCGCCCCACCTACCCGCTGGCGGTCTGGTACGGGAAGGTGCTCGACTTCCTCCTGGACCGGCCGGGCTGGACGCTCACCACGGCCTTTGCGGTGCTGGCGCTCGTCTTCACCACCTACGGGGTCTTCGGGCGGGGCACGGAGTTCTTCCCCACGCTCGACCCGAACTTCGTCATCGGGAGCATCAAGCCCCCCGACGGGGTCTCCCTGGAGGAGTCGGACCGCCTGAGCCGGGACCTGGAGGATCGAATCTTCGGCCGGCCGGGGAGCGGCTACGACCGCCCGGTGGCGAATCTCAAGCACGCCACGGTCACCGTGGGGCTGGAGGAGGGCGGAGGGGGCTTCGGGGAGGAGGGGCTGGGGCCCATCAAGACCCGCATCGAGTTCGTGGACCGGGACTACCGCACCGAGAGCACGAACCTGTCCCTGGCGGAGATCCGGGATCGGATCGAGGGTCTGGACCGGGAGGGCCGGCGGGCGACCCACCCGCTCTACGGGGCCGAATACGACGTGGTCAAGCCCCAGGAGGGCCCCCCCACCGGCAAGGCGGTCTCGGTAGACGTCTTCGGGGAGGACCTCAACCGGATGACCGCGGTCATCCAGGACATGAAGGCCCTCATGGTCGAGACCGAGGGGGTGGCCAAACCCACCGACGACGCCACCACCGCCCAGCCGACCCTGGAGTGGAGCGTGGACCGGGACCGGGCCGGGATGCTCGGGCTCTTCCAGCCCATGGTGGGAGCCGCCCTCCAGATGGCGGTAGGGGGCCTCCGGACCGGTACCGTGGGCCACGGAGACGACGAGCAGGACATCTTGGTGCGGCTTCCCGAGCGGTTCCGCACCGACACGCGCCGCCTGGAGAACGTGACGATCCCCACCGAGCTCGGCGGCGCCGTGCCCGTAGCCTCGGTGGCCCGGGCCGAGCTCGTCCCCGGGCCGGTGGCCATTCGGCACCTCGACCG
>CAZYJP010000366.1:0-2886 GCA_964647795.1 uncultured Thermodesulfobacteriota bacterium | reverse complement strand
CGGAGGCGCGGCTGGCGGAGGCAGAGCTCGCGAAGGCGCGGGCGGATCTGGCCCGGGCCGAGGACCTGGTGAAGAAGCAGGTCGCGCCGCAGGAGCAACTGGACTCGGCCCGGCGGGACGCCCAGGTGTGGGAGCAGCGCCTGGCCAAGGCGCGCTCGGCGGTGCGCTTGCTGGAGGACCGCTTTGCCCGTCAGACGGTCCGGGCCCCCTTCGACGGGGTGGTGGTGGAGGAGCACACCGAGGTCGGCGAGTGGGTCCCCAAGGGGGGGCCGGTGGCACGCCTGGCGGATTTCGCCACGGTGCTCGTCCGGGTTCCGGTCCCCGAACAGTACGTGGTGGCGATCGCCGACGGGCAGGCCGTCCCGGTGCGGATCGACGCCCTGGGGGGGAGGGAGTTCCGGGGAACCGTACGCGCCGTCGTTCCCGTGGGGGATCCCCAGGCTCGAACCTTTCCCGTGGAGGTCGAGGTGCAGAACCCCCAGGGTCAGATCCGGCCCGGAATGACAGCCCGGGCGGTGCTGCATCTCGGCGAGCCGCGGTTGGAGCGCCTGGTGCCGACCGATGCCCTGGTTCCCCGGGGAGCCCGCACCCTGGTCTACGCCGTCGTGGAGGGAGCCGCGGTGGAGGTCCCCGTGGAGGTGGTGGGGTACAAGGGCGATCGAGCCGCGGTGCACGGGGACCTCCCGCCGGGAGCCCCGGTGATCGTGCGGGGCAACGAACGGGTTCGACCCGGCCAGCCCGTGCAGGTGGTCCCCAAGCTCCCTTGACACCGCTCCCGCCCCGACCGATCTTGTGCCCGCTCGGCGCCCAGGGCTTGGGCAGGTCCATTTCACGGAGGTGCGACGATGCCGGTGTACGAGTTCTACTGCCCCGACTGCCACATGATCTTCAATTTCCTCTCCCGCCGCGTGACCACCGAGAAGCGGCCCGACTGTCCCAGGTGCCGCCGCCCGGAGCTGGAGCGTCAGGTGTCGCTCTTCGCGATCTCCAAGGGACGAAAGGAGTCGGAGGACGGCGACCTGCCGGATATCGACGACGCGCGGATGGAGCAGGCCATGGAGGCCCTGGCGGCGGAGGCCGAGGGGGTGGACGAGGACGACCCACGCCAGGCGGCCCGCATGATGCGAAGGCTCTACGGGGCCATGGGGATGGACCTCGGCTCCGGGATGGAGGAGGCGATCCGGCGCATGGAGGCGGGGGAGGACCCCGACTCCGTGGAGGAGGAGCTGGGGGATCTCCTGGAGCAAGAGGACCCCTTTGCGGGCGGAGGGGGCGGTAAGGGGGGCAAGCCGGGTCTCAGGGGTTTTCGCCGGCGCTACCTCAAGCCCCGCGTGGACGACACGCTTTACGAGCTCTGAGGGCTATGAGCGCTGAAGGGGCGGAAGCTCGGTACCTCTCGTTGCCCGACGGTTCCTTCCTCGCCTACCGCGCCGAGGCGGGCGCCGTGCCCACGGTGGTCTTCCTGGGGGGCTTCACCTCGGACATGACCGGAACCAAGGCCGTTGCCCTCGGGCAACACTGCCGCCGCCGGGGGCGCGGCTACGTGCGCTTCGACTACTTCGGCCACGGCGCCTCCGCGGGCCGCTTCGCCGACGCCACCATCGGGCGCTGGGTGGAAGACGCCGTGGCCGTGATCGACCGGGTTACCCATGGGCCGGTGGTCCTGGTGGGCTCGAGCATGGGCGGGTGGCTGATGGTGCGTGCGGCCCTGGCTCGCCCCGACCGGGTCGCCGGGCTGGTGGGCGTCGCGGCCGCCCCCGACTTCACCGTGGAGCTGATCGAGCCGGCCCTGGACGCGGAAACGCGCCAGCGGCTGGCCGAAGAGGGCGTGGCCTTTCTGCCCAACCCCTATGGGCCCCAGCCCACCCCGGTCACCTCCGCGTTTCTCGAGGAGGCTCGTCGCCACCGAGTGCTCGGGGGGCCGATCCCGCTCGGGTGCCCGGTGCGGCTCCTCCACGGGCTCGAGGACCGGGAGGTCCCCTGGCGGCTCTCCCTGCGGCTCGCCGAGGCGCTGGAAAGCGACGATGTGACCCTGACCCTGGTGAAGGGCGGGGACCACCGGCTCTCGGAGCCGGAGCACCTGGTGCGGCTCTTCGCGGCCGTGGACGACGTGAGCGGCGACTGGGATTTCGATGACGACGGAGGGAAGGGATGAACGAGTGGGCTGCGTGGGAAGTCAGTAAACGCCTGGAGATCGCCTCGGAGGCTCTGGAGAAGAACGGCTTTCGGGTCTCGATCTGCGCCGACCGGGAGTCGGCCGCGACGAAGGTGCTCGAGGAGGTGGGGGAGGCCCGCACCGTGGGGTTCGGGGGCTCCATCACCCTGATGGAGCTGGGGCTTCCCCAGCAGTTCGCCGAGCTGGGGAGGGAGTGCCTGATCCACGGCGCTCCGGGGCTCAGCCCGGAGGAGAGGGTCGCGGTCATGCGGCGGCAGCTCACCTGCGACGTCTTCCTCACAGGAGCCAATGCGGTGACCCTGGACGGCAAGCTGGTGAACATCGACGCCACGGGCAACCGTGTCGGGGCCATGACCTTCGGCCCGAAGAAGGTCGTGGTGGTCGCCGGCGCCAACAAGCTGACGACGGACGTCCACGAGGCCGTGAAGCGGGTGAAGGCCTGGGTGGCCCCGCCCAATGCCCGGCGGCTCTCCTTCAAGACGCCCTGCGCGGAGACGGGGGTTTGCTCCGACTGCCGGAGCCCGGACCGGATCTGCCGCGTGGTGCACATCCAGGAGCGGCGGCCGCGCCTCACCGACACGGCGGTGGTGCTCGTCGGGGAGGCACTGGGGCTGTAGACCGGCTGGGAGGCCGGGGGCCGGGAGACTGGGAGGGCGGCGGGGGGGAGGGCGTGCGCCAGCAGGGCGCAGGTGAGCAGGACCAGAACTGCC
>CAZYJP010000365.1:0-2889 GCA_964647795.1 uncultured Thermodesulfobacteriota bacterium | reverse complement strand
GGCTGAAGGTGTCGTGGCCTATCCCTTGACCAACTAAATGGGGGGTTGAACATGTTCGATCGATGGTTTGCGGGACTCTTCTTCCCCCTGGCCGGGCTCCTGAACGCACCCGGCATGATGCCACAACCGGTAGCGCGGGAAGCACAGGCGACATCTGGACGTTGGCTATGGGTCACCGCGGGGCCGCCGCGGCTCTTCGTGGCTTTGGCGCTCTTGCTGGCTCTCAGCTCAGGTGCCACCGGGGCCGAGGGCCAGCTGGCGGGGGATCGGCTGCTGGCATTCGATGACCTCCTCCGGCTCGAAGGACTGGGGACGGACTTGGGCGGACCTCCAGTCGCATTCTCCCACGGTGGTGAGCGTGTGGCCTATGTCCGCCTGCGGCCAACGATGGACGCCATCCTGCATGACCAGAGGTACCTCCGAAACAACCACCGAGGCGACATCTGGGTCTCCCCCACCCGGGAGGGTGAGCCGGTACGGGTTACGCCGGGCGAGGCGGACGGCTTCGGGTACTGGGCGCCCCTCTGGGCTCCGGACGGCGAGCGGCTCGCCCTGCTCTCCAACCGAGACTACGACGTCCGGCTCTACCTCTGGGATCGGGCCAGTGGAGAGATCACCCGCCCCAGTGGGGATGGGGTCGAGACCCCGACGGGTTTGGGAGCCCCATTTGCCGTCGTCAGCTCTCCGGCCTGGATCTCCGATACGGAGATCGTCTTCGCCGTCGTCCCCGAGGGGAGACGAACCGAGAATGCGGATCGGCAACGCTGGGTACCCGATGCAGCTTCCACCGCGTGGGCTCGGGTCCGAGACGGCACCTCGGTAACTGCCAGCGTCCTGGAGAGCGGTGTGCCGATCGATCCCAAGGGTGGGCCGCACGGCAGGCTACTGCTCCATGATGCGCGAACAGGAGAAACCACGACCCTCCTCGAACAAGAAGTCTTGGAGTTCGTTCCATCCCCCGACGGAAGGTGGATTGCGGCCTACCTGGACCGGGATGGTCCGGATCTCCCGCGTGCAGGGCAGACCCTCCCCCTTCCGCACCCCTTCGACCCCCTCGGCTATGAGCTCCGCCTGGTGACCCGGGGAGGGCCGGTCGACGCGCGAGCACTGGAAGCTGCGACCGTCAGTCCACGAGGGTACCTGGAGTGGGCGCCGGACGGAAGCAGATTCGCCTTCGAGGGACGTGTCTCCGGTGGGAATGGCTCGGAGGAGGAGGCCGACGAAATACTGATCTTCACGCCTGCTACCGATGAGCTGGAACGGTTCGACTTCGGCCCGCTCCAGCCGGTCATTCCGGCCCGCCTCCGCTGGTCCACGGACGGGCGACTCATCGTCCTGGCACGGAGCCCGGATCGGGAACGACCCGACTGGTGGCTCGTCGAGGACTCCGGTCAGGCCCGGAACCTGACCTCCACCCTCTCGGCCGTTCCCGGTCAACTCTACCGCGTGGCGACCGAGGCACTGTGGGCCGGGGTGAGCCAGGGAGACGTCTGGTTGATCTCAGAGAGGGGCGGCGATCCGTGGAAGGCGACTGGGGATCTCGAGGAGCCGGTCGCTCAGATCGCTTGGATCGACCACGTGGCAGCGCGGAACGGAGGGATCACCGAGATCCTCGTCCGAACGCGAGGGGTGGACGGGATCGAGTCGCTGTGGAGTGTGGAGCTTGCGCGGAATGGGGCCCTGGCACCCGTTCCCGTTCCGGGTGACGGGGCCAGGCTCGTGGCCTATTCCCCGTCCACTCGGACCGGAGCGTTCCACGCCAATGACCGGACCGGCACCTATCTGTGGTTTTCCGGAGTGGGCCCCGGCGGGCCACGGCTCGTGTTCGAGACGAACCTCTTCCTTCGGGAGGTTGCGAAAGGGGAGGTGGGGAGCTTCGAGTACGAGAGCCTGGAAGGGGATACCCTCGTTGCCTGGGTCCTCCTCCCTCCCGAGGGGGCGCAGCACAGAAAGGTGGATGGTCGCTACCCTTTGGTCACCCGGGTCTACCCGAGCATGCGACTCGGTCATGGAGGCCCCCCATGGGGGGCCGATGATCTCCAGCACGCCAGCAGTCTCAGTCCCCAGCTCCTCGCCGCCCAGGGCTATGCGGTCCTTTTCCCCAGCACCCCGAGGCGTTCGGAGGAAATATACCTCGACCTTCCAGGAGGGGTGCTCCCGGCCGTTGATCGAGCCATCGAGCTCGGGATCGCGGACCCGGAGCGCCTGGCCATAATGGGAGAGAGCGACGGAGGGTACAGCACCTATGCTCTCATCACTCAAACCGACCGCTTCCAGGCGGCCATCGCCCTTTGGGGAGCCACGAACCTGGTGAGCTACTACGGACAGTTTGAGGCCGAAGTGAGGTATCACGACGCGCCGCACCGAGCGAGCAGCCGGATTCACGATCTGGAGTTGTTCGGCCTCCGAATGGGGGGGCCGCCCTGGGAGAAGCTGGACCTCTACATCCGCAACAGCCCGATCGCGCATGTGCACCGGGTCGAAACTCCGGTCCTGATGGCCCACGGCGACCTGGACTTCATTGGAATCCAGCAGGCCGAGGAGTTCTTCACCGGGCTCTACCGGTTGGGGAAAAGGGCCCGTTTCGTTCGCTATTGGGGCGAAGCCCACGGGCTCGCACTACCGCAGAACCAGCGGGATCTCCTCCACCGGATGTTCGACTGGCTGGATGAGCACCTGGGCCCGGACTCGGGCTGCCGGAGATGAGGTGGTGTTGCGCTGCCGTACGCTCATGCTCCCTCTCCGCTGCGAGCGCATCTGTCCGGCCTTACGGTGCGCACGGCCGCTCCTGACGCGGGTGACGTGGCTGAGAGCGATTTCGGTCGGCTTGGCCTGGTGGGCGTACACCCGGCTGACTTCCGCGTCGCGCGAACGGAGCGAAGGTCTGCG
>CAZYJP010000364.1:0-2896 GCA_964647795.1 uncultured Thermodesulfobacteriota bacterium | reverse complement strand
TGGGGCTCCCGAACACGGGCCGCCTGCGGACGGTCCGGCGTCGTCCGGGGTCACCGCCAGCCCGCGCGGTCCATGAGCCGCACGGCTTCGGCGTTGTGTTCGCCGAGGGCTGCCAGGTTCTGGTCGTCGGCTACGAAGGGCCCCCAGGCCAGAAGGGTCGCGCTCACCGGTACGCCCGGCCGCACCGGGTACTCGAAATTCACCTCGGAGTACCAGCGCTGGGCCTCTTCTCCGGCCAGGAACTCCAGCAGGAGCAGCGCGTTGGCGGAATTCCTCGCGTGGCGGGCGACCCCCGCCCCGCTGACGTTGACGTGCACCCCACGGCCCCCCTGATTCGGCCAGAGCACGGCCACCTTGGCCGCCATCTCCCGCTCCTCCGCCTGAGAGGACTGGATCATGCCGCCCAGGTAGTAGGTGTTGACCAGGGCCAGGTCGCACTGCCCGGCCGCCAGGGCCTTGATCTGGTCCCGGTCCCCTCCCTGGGGCGGCCGGGCGAAGTTCGCCGCGAGGCCACGAGCCCAGCTCTCCGTCTCGGCCACTCCCCGCTCGGCGATCATGGCCGCCACCATGGACTGGTTGTAAACGTTGCTCGAAGAGCGGACGCAGACCCGGCCCTTCCAGCGCGGGTCGGCGAGGTCCTGGTACCTGGACAGCGCCCCCGGGTCGACCCGATCCCTCGCGTACAGGATCGGCCGGGCTCGCACCGAGAGCCCGAACCAGTGGCCTTCGGGGTCGCGGTAGCTCGCGGGGACGGCCTGATCGAGGAGCTCGGACCGGACCGGCTGGAAGAGCTCCGCCTGCTTGGCCCGGTTCAGGTTCCCGGCGTCCACGGTGAGCAGGATGTCGGCCGGGGAGTGGGTGCCCTCGCTGCGCAGCCGCTCCATCAGGGCGTCCGCCGAGCCGGCCACCAGGTTCACCCGGATCCCCGTGCGAGCCGTGAACTGGTCGAGGAGCGGCTTGATCAGGACCTCCTGGCGTGCGGAGTACATGTTGACCTCGCCCGCGCCGGCCGCTGCCACGGGCGGGGGCGCGGCGGCGAGACATGCGACCAACAGGGCGGATGCTGCGATTCGGTGGCTCATGTGCGTTCCCTCGGTGCTGGGGCTCGACTGTAATTGATAATCGATATCTTTATCGAGCTCGGCAGCCTCTGTCAAGAACCCGAGATGCCCGTGTTGCCCGGATTCACCCCCTGCACCCGGGGGGCGAGGGATTCCGGGTTCCCCCGAGCCGCTCCCCGGCCCATGGCCCGGCCCGGCCGCTACGAGGGCATGGCGGCAGGGCCGGCATCCGGCGGGGGGCGCCCGGCCCCCGTCGGGATCCGGGGTGGGTCCTTCGCGGGAGGGGCGGGAAGGCGGTAGAGGTACACGGGGCTTCCCTCCAGGTCATCCGCCCGGAGCACGACCAGGGGCTCCCACCCGGGCACCGCGAAGAAGTTGCTCACCACCAGGGCCCCGGCAGGGAGCTCCGCCGCGAGCTTCGGCCGGAGCCGCCTCATCCCCCCCGGGTAGAGATAGCACACGACCAGGGCGGCTTCCTCCAGGGACGCGCGGTGGAAGTCCGCCCGGTGGATCGCCAGGTTCGGGGCACGGGCGAGGAGTGCCCGCAGCCGGGAAAAAGCCCAGGGAACCGGGGAGATCTCGTAGGCCTCCACGGGGCGCGCCGGGTAGCGGCGGGCGAGGGGAAGGGCCAGCGTCCCCCAGCCGGACCCGAGCTCGAAGATCGTCCCCTCGATCCGGGCCGGCAGGGCGCCCAGCAACGTGGCCCGCACCCGGCGGTTCGTAGGGACCGGGGAGATTCCCGCAACAAAGGTATAGGCGACGGTGAGGGCGAGCCCCACCGCCACGAGGGCCGCAACGGCCACTTCGAAGGTCACATCGCTCCTCCCTTCGGAAGCCCAAGAGACTACCGGAAAGGGGGCATCCGGTGAACCCCTCCGGCGCCGAAGCCGGCGCGGCCCCCCTTCGGGGGTCCGGCGAAGTAGCGCAGCCGTGCTCTTTTCGACGTGCCATCGAGAGGTCGCGGACCGACCGGAAGGCCTCTTCGGGGCGCCGCCGGATCCGGGGGAATTCCGGCCTGCCGGCAAACGGCTTGACACCCACTCTTCCATTTCGTTAGCTTGATCAATTCTCTTCCGAGTCCTGCCCGCCCGGAGGCCCCATGCTCCACGACACGATCCCCTTCGGCCTGACCTTCGACGACGTACTCCTCCTCCCGGCGGAGTCCGAAGTCCTGCCGGACCAGGTGGACGTGAGCACGTGGCTCACACCGAAGGTGCGCCTCAACGTCCCGCTCCTCAGCGCCGCCATGGATACCGTGACCGAGGCCCGAACGGCCATTGCGATGGCGCAGGACGGGGGAATCGGGATCATCCACCGCAATCTCACGGTGGAAGAGCAGGTGGCCGAGGTCGACAAGGTCAAGAAGTCCGAGGCCGGGATGATCGTCGACCCCATCACCATCCGGCCCGACCGCAAGGTTGCCGATGCGGTGGAGTTGATGACGCGCTACCGGATCAGCGGGGTCCCCATCACCGACGACGAGGGGCACCTGGTCGGGATCCTCACCAACCGCGACCTGCGCTTCGAGCGCAACCTGGAGCGGTCCGTGAGCGAGGTGATGACCAAGACGAACCTGGTCACCGTGGCGCCCGGCACGACCTTGGAGCAGGCGAAGGAGCTCCTCCACGAGCACCGCATCGAGAAGCTTCCGGTGGTGGACGACGCCTTCGTGCTCCAGGGGCTCATCACGATCAAAGACATCGAGAAGGCCCGCAAGTACCCCAATTCGTGCAAGGATCCCATGGGGCGGCTGCGGGTGGGTGCCGCCGTGGGGGTGGGGGCCGACCGGGACGCCCGGGTGGAGGCCCTGCTGCGCCACGGGGCCGACGTGATCG
>CAZYJP010000363.1:0-2897 GCA_964647795.1 uncultured Thermodesulfobacteriota bacterium | reverse complement strand
CGCTGGCCGGGGGCCGGAACTGGCGGGAGAGCTCCTTCGACCGGGCCCTCCAGGCACGCCGGCAGCCGGGCAGCGCCTACAAGCCCTTCGTCTACCTGGCGGCGCTGGAATCGGGCTTCACCCAGGCATCGACCCTCGTGGATGCGCCGGCCCGCTTCCCCGGGGCTTCCCCCCGGGAACACTGGGAACCCCGCAACTACGACCGGGAGTTCCAGGGGGAGATGACCCTGAGAAAGGCCCTTGCCCTGAGCCGCAATCTTCCCACTATCGGCCTCATGGCCGATGTGGGCAAGGCACAGGTGGACGGCGTGGCACGGCGGCTGGGGCTCGAAGGACCCCTGGGGGAGGGCATGGCGTCGGCCCTCGGGGTGGGCGGCACCACGCTGCTGGAACTCACCCGTGCTTACGCGGCCCTGCCCGCGGGAGGGTTGCTCCCCCACCCCCACCTGATTCGGGCCGTGTACGGACCCGACGGCCGGAACCTCTGGCCCCGCCCCCCGGGCCCGAAGAGGGTTCTCGAGCCGGTCACCGCGTACGTCCTCTCCGATATGCTCCGGGCCGTGGTGGAGATGGGCACGGCGAAGAGCGCCCGAGCCCTTCCCTTCCCCGTCGCCGGCAAGACGGGAACCACCGACGAGCAGCGCGACGCCCTCTTCGTGGGCTTTTCGAGCCGGCTGGCACTGGGAGTGTGGGTGGGGCGCGACGACAACTCCCCCCTCGGCAGTGGAGAGACCGGCTCCCAGGCGGCACTGCCAGCCTGGATCGACATCATGCTGGCCTCGGCGGCCGAAGGCCCACCGCCCCCGTGGCCGTCCCCTCCCGGAGTGGCCACCGCCCAGATCGACCTCGTCTCCGGCCAGCGGGGCGGGCCTCCCTGTGCCGAGACCGCGTACGCCTCCTTCGCCCGGGGCACCGAACCCACGGCACAGTGCACCCGCGAAGGCTTCCAGTGGGAGCACGTGGCCGACCGCGTGGGGCTGGGGTTTCCGGGAGAGCTGCGGTCCGAAGGGCGCCAGCAATGATCCGCCCCCTACAGCCCGGCCTAACAGCCGAGGAAGCCTTCCTCGCAGCGGCCTCTCGCCCCTACCCCTTCTTCCTTGACAGCGGGGGCGGGGCTCCCCAAATCCGGCGGCGGTCCTACGTGGGCTCGGACCCCTTCCTGGTGGTCCACGCCAAGGGGGAGCGCGCCCGCCTCTCCTGGCCCCGGACCGGCGCCGAGGAGCTCTGGCACGGGAGCCCTTTCGAGCTCTTGCGCCGACTACTCCGGGAGCACCCGTGCCCGGAGCCCGGCCCGTTCCCCCTGGCCCCCGGAGGGGCGGTCGGGTACCTCGCCTACGATCTCTTCCCCTTCGTGGAAGAGATCCCCCGCTGCACCTTGGACGACCTGGGGATGCCGGACCTCTTCCTGGCCCTGTACGACACTGTGGCCGCCTTCGACCACGAGACCGGCCGGGCGCACCTGGCAGCGAAGGACTGGGGAGGTCCCCGGGGAGCACCGGGGGACCTGGAGTCCTTTTGGTCGAGTCTTCGCCCAGGCTCGGGCTCGGGGGGTCGCGGTCGGGCCGAGGGGCCCGAGGTGCCCCCCGGCGCCGCCGGGTTGGAGTCGAACTTCACCCCGGAGGGGTATCGGGGTGCGGTGCGGCAGGCCAAGGAGCTCATCGCCGCGGGCGAGATCTACCAGACCAATCTTTCCCAGCGCTTCTCCGTCCCCTTTCGGGGCGATCCCCTGGGGTTTTACCGACGTCTGCGGCACACCAGCCCGGCACCGTTCGGCGCCTGCCTGTTCCCCGACGGTTTCGCCGTCCTCTCCAACTCCCCCGAGCGCTACCTTCTCATCGAGGGAGACTACGTGGAGACCCGGCCGATCAAGGGCACCCGCCCCCGGGGGCTCACCCCCGAGGAGGACAGCCGCCTGGCCCAGGAGCTCCGGGAAAGCCCCAAGGACCGCGCCGAGCACGTGATGATCGTGGACCTCGAGCGCAACGACCTGGGGCGGGTCTGCGCCTACCGGTCGGTGCACGTGCCGGAACTGGAAGTGGTGGAGTCCTATGCCAACGTCCATCACCTGGTCTCCACGGTCGCGGGCCGCGTGCACCCCTCCCGCGACGCGGTGGACTGCATCCGAAACTCCTTCCCGGGCGGTTCCATCACCGGCGCCCCCAAGGTGCGGGCGATGGAGGTCATCGAGGAGCTCGAACCCACGGCCCGAGGGGTCTACTGCGGCTCCATCGGCTACGTGGACTTCTCGGGCCGGCTGGATCTCTCCATCGCCATCCGCACTGCCGTGCTCAAGGGGGAGCAACTTTATTTCCAGGTAGGCGGGGGGATCGTCGCCGACTCGGACCCGGAGGAGGAGTACCAGGAGACACTCACCAAGGCCCAGTCCTTCCTCAAGGCCCTCACGGGCGAGGGGCGCGTGTGGACCGACCGGCCTGCTGCCTGATCCGGGGGGAGCTCGTCCCCGAGGCCGAGGCGTCGGTCTCGATTCGGGATCGGGGGTTCCTCTACGCCGACGGGCTCTTCGAGACCCTCCGGACCTACCGGGGTCGGCCCTTCCGGCTCCGGGAGCACTGGGAGCGTCTCGCCGCCTCGGCGCACTTTCTCGGGATCCCGGTACCCGAGGTCGACCCGGCCGGCCTCGTGTCCCGGGTCCTCGAAGCCAACGGCCTCGAGGAAGCCTTCGTCCGGGTGAGCCTCACCCGGGGCCCGGCGCCGGCGGATCTGCTACCGTGCGCCGCCATCGTCCGCCGTGCGGACCGGGTACGACCGATGGAACTCGTCCGAGGCCTGCACAACCTTCGGGAACGCCACCGCGGCTGTGTCGCCACGATTGGCAACTACGACGGCGTTCACCGCGGCCACCAGCACATCATCGCGGCGTTGCGCGAGCGGGCGAC
>CAZYJP010000362.1:0-2903 GCA_964647795.1 uncultured Thermodesulfobacteriota bacterium | reverse complement strand
GGGAGGAGGCCGAAGGCGATGGCGGCAATGGCCGCCGAGCACACCACCAGCGGCACCAGGGCGCGGCGGGGCTGGAGGGTGAGCCCCCGCTCCGCCAGGGGCAGGCAGCCCAGGCGGCTCACGGACTGACCCAGGCTCTCCGCCGCCCCCTGGAGTAGGAGCACGTCGCCGGGCTCGAGGCGTACGTCCCGGAGCCGAGTGCGGATCTGCTGACCCTGGCGGGAGAGGGCCAGGAGGTTCACGTCGAACAGGTTTCGCAGCCGCAGGCTACGGGGACTTCGGCCCGCGAGCCAGGAGAGGGGGGTGACCACGGCCTCCATGACTGCCAGGTCGGCGGCCTCGAGCTCTTCAAGCATCTTGGCGGCCTCGACGAGCTCCACCCCGCCGTGGTCCACCAGGGCCTGGATCGTCTCGGAGTCGGCCTTGACGAGGAGCACGTCGCCCACCTGAAGGGTGACCCGGTTGAGTAGGCCCGGGTAGCGCCACTCCCTCCGGATGAGCTGGAGCACGTTGAACTCCACTCCCGCCGCCTCCTGCACCTGGGCCAGCGTCCGGCCCGCCACCTTATCTCCCTCTGTGACGTGCATCTCGGTGACGTAGTCGGCGATCTCGAAGGGCTCCCCGCCCCCGGCGGCCTTGCGGTCGCGGGGGATGAGCCTCCACCCGACCGTCACCAGGTAGGCGATGCCCGCGGCCGCGAGCGGTACGCCCACCCAGGCGAAGTCGAAGAGGGCGAAGCTCGCCCCCACGGCTTCGCGCCGGAAGCCCGAGACGATGATGTTGGGGGGGGTGCCCACGAGCGTCGTGAGGCCCCCGAGGATGGTGGCGAAGGAAAGCGGCATGAGGAGCAGCGAAGGGGAGTAGCCGGTCTTTCGCGCGGTGGTGATCCCCACGGGGAGCAGCAGGGCCAGCGCCCCCACGTTGTTCATGAAGCCGGAGATGAACCCCCCGAAGACGCTCAGGGCTGTCATCTGGCCTGCCCGGGAGCTTGTGGCGCCGGTGACCCGGCGCACCACCAGGTCGACCACTCCCGAGCGTTCCAGGGCGGCCGAGATGGCCAGCACCGCCGCCACGGTCATGACCGCCGGGTGCCCGAAGCCGTAGAAGGCCTCCGTGGGGGGCACGAGGCCCGTGGCCACGGCCGCCAGGAGGGCGCCCACGGCTACCACGTCCACCCGCCAGCGGCCCCAGATGAAGAGAAACAGGGAAGCCCCGAGGATGACGAACAGGATGATCTGGGGGGTCGTCATGGGACTTCCTCCCGGTGGGCGGCCGCCTCGGGCAGGGGCTTCAGGTCGAAGGCTGCGGCGAGGAGCGCCTTGGTGTACGGCTCTCGGGGGCTGTCGAAGACCTCCTGGGCCGGGCCGTGCTCCACCACGCGGCCGTCCTTCATGACGGCGATGTCGTGGGAGAGGGCCCGTACGACCTTGAGATCGTGGCTGATGAATACGTAGGCAAGGTTATGTTTCTTCTGGAGATCCCTGAGCAACTCCACGATCTGCGCCTGGACCGACATGTCCAGGGCCGAGGTGGGCTCGTCGAGGACAATGAACCGGGGCTTGAGCACCAGGGCCCGCGCGATGGCGATGCGCTGGCGCTGGCCCCCCGAGAACTCGTGAGGGTAGCGGTCCTGGGCGGCGGGGTCCAGACCCACCTCTTCCAGGGCCCGGGCGATGAGGACCCTCCTCTCGGCGTCGCTCCCCCCCATCCGGTGGACCCGGAGTCCCTCTTCGATGATCTGGCCCACCGAGAAGCGGGGACTCAGGGACCCGTAGGGGTCCTGGAACACCATCTGGGCTTCGCGCCGCAGGGGGCGAAGCTCGCGGGACCGGAGCCCCTGGAGCTCGCGCCCCTCGAAGCGGACCGATCCTCGGCTCTTCTCCAGGCGCAGCAGGGCCCGCCCCAGGGTGGACTTGCCCGAGCCGCTCTCCCCGACCACCCCCAGGGTGTGGCCAGCCCTCACCCGCAGGGTGACGCCGTCCACAGCCTTTACGTAAGCCACGGTGCGGCGAAGGACGCCCTTCTTCACCGGGAACCAGACCCGCACTCCTTCCGCCTCAAGCAGCGTCGGGGCATCCGCGGGCCCCGGCTCGGGTCGGCCCTTGGGCTCGGCGGCCAGGAGCCTTCGGGTGTAAGGGTGGGCGGGTGCCTCGAAGAGCCGGCGGGTCGGTCCGTGCTCCACGACCTCGCCCTCGGTCATCACGTACACCCGGTCGGCCACCCGCCGCACGATGCCCAGGTCGTGGGTGATGAGCAGGAGCGCCATCCCGAGCTTTCGGCGCAGGCTCTCCAGGAGCTCCAGGATCTGGGCCTGCACGGTCACGTCCAGGGCCGTGGTGGGTTCGTCGGCGATGAGGAGGTCGGGCTCGTTGGCGAGCGCCATGGCGATCATGATGCGCTGCTGCTGGCCGCCGGAGAACTCGTGGGGGAGCGACGAGAGCCGGTCCACCGCTTCCGGGAGCCCCACCAGGTGCAGGAGCTCTTCCACCCGCTCTCGGGCCGCCTGGCGGCCGAGACCCTTGTGCAAGAAGAGGACCTCGCCGATCTGGCGCTCCACGGAATGCAGCGGGTTCAGGGAGGAGAGGGGCTCCTGGAAGATCATGGCGACCCGGTTGCCCCGCAGCTCCCGCAGGCGGCCGGGAGGCGCCCCGATCAGCTCTTCTCCGCGGAACCGCACGCTGCCCCCCGGGTGCCTGGCCGCCGGGTAGGGCAGGAGCTGGAGCACCGAGAGCGCCGTCACCGACTTGCCCGAACCGCTCTCCCCCACCAGGCCCACGGCTTCGCCCGGGGCAATCTCCAGGGCGGCGCCCCGCACGGCGCGCACTTCCTTTTCTCCCCGGCCGAAGGAGACGTGGAGGTCCCGGATCTCGAGCAGAGCGCTCATCGCAGGGTCTTCCGGGGGT
>CAZYJP010000361.1:0-2909 GCA_964647795.1 uncultured Thermodesulfobacteriota bacterium | reverse complement strand
AACGTCACCCCGAGGCCCGGGCCCTCTGCCACCCGAAGGGGATTCCCCACCTGGAGGACCCAGCGAAGCTGTGGGCCGGCTCCCTCCAGGTCCTGGGAGACCTGGCGGAGGCCTACGGCGAGATCGCTCCGGTGCCCCCCGAACAGCTGACCTGGGCGGACTCCCTCACCTTCGGAGGTCTGCGGGTGGACGCTTTCGAGGCCCCCGGCCACGCCGCCCACCACGCCTGCTTTCGCGCAAGTGAGCTCCTCTTCGTGGGGGAGGCGGCGGGAGTGCGCCAGAGTCTTCCTCGGGGAACCCCGTATGCACGCCCTGCCACGCCCCCCCCGTTCCGGTACGACGAGTTCCGCTCCTCCCTCCTGCGAGCCGCCCGGACCGGGGCCGGGGCCCTGTGCTTCGGCCACGGGGGCTATTCCCCCGACGCCCCGGGGACGCTTCAGGCCGCGCTCCACCAACTCGACCTCTGGGTGCATATCGTGGAGGAGCATGTCCGCTCCGGCACCGAGGACCTACCCGAGGCGGCATTCCGCCGCCTCCTCGACGCCGATCCCCTCTTCGCCCGCTACCGGGAGCTCCCTCCGGACGTCCAGGCCCGGGAGCGCTACTTCTTCCCCAACACCCTTCTGGGCCTGCGCCAGGACGCGGAGCGGCGCCTGGCCGCCGCGTGACTGGATTGGGACCTGCTCCCCGCCCGACACCGCCGCCGGAGCCCTTCCCCGGGGCCGCCCCACCGTCACCCCCTGCCCGCGAGAGGCGGTGACTCACTTCTGGCGTGCCCGGGTTCGGGCGAGCACCTCCTCAGCCGGGTACGCACGGGCCGCACCACGGTCGAGCACGGTTGCACTTACCTCTTGGCCGCCCTCTCTGGGCGACTATCTGCCTTGAATCCTTCGTGGCAGTGCCCTGCGGAGTATGCCCGGGACGCGGGCGCTCCTTTACAATCCTCCGGGGCCCCGGTACCCTCGCCGCGCCCTGGCGCGCTCCCTGCCCCCGGAGGACCCCCGTGACTGGAACCGCCCTCGACCCCTACCGCCTGCCGACCGCGGCCGTGCCGGTCCACTACGACCTCACCCTGGAGCCGGACCTGGAAAGAGGCACCTTCTCCGGGCGGGCCGCGATTCGGCTGGAGGTCCGCGAGCCCCTGGGGGAGCTCGTCCTCAACGCCAAGGAGCTCGAGATCCGAGAGGCGCGCCTCGACGGGGCCGCCGTGGCCGGCATATCCCTGGACGCCGAGCGGGAGCGGGCGGCGTTTGCCGCCTCCGGGCGCCTCGAGCCCGGGGAGCACACCCTGGAGGTCGCCTTCCGCGGGGCTCTAAACGAGAAGCTCGCGGGCTTCTACCGCTCCACCTTCCCCGACGAACAGGGCCGCAGGCAGACAATCGCGACGACCCAACTCCAGAGCACCGACGCCCGCCGGGCCTTCCCCTGCTTCGACGAGCCGGCCTTCAAGGCGACGTTCTCCGTCACCCTAGTCGTCCCCGAGGGATTGACCGCGGTCTCCAACGCCCCGGTCCTCGCCGAAGAACCCGCGGGGCCGGGCCGGAAGCGCGTGCGCTTCGGCCGGACGATCCCCATGTCCACCTACCTCGTGGCCTTCGTGGTGGGCCCCTTCGAGGCGACGGAGGCCGTGGACGTGGACGGCGTGCCCCTTCGCATCGTGCACACCCCCGGCAAGGGCCGCCTGGCGCGCTACGCCCTCGAGGCCGGCGCCCACGCCCTTCGCTTCTTCACGGCCTACTACGGCATCCCCTACCCCGGGGAGAAGCTCGACATGGTGGCGATCCCCGACTTCGCCTTCGGCGCCATGGAGAACCTGGGGTGCATCACCTACCGGGAGGTGCTTCTCCTGGTGGACGAGGAGCGCGCCACCCAGGCGGAGCTCCTCCGGGTGGCGGACGTGATCAGCCACGAGATTGCCCACATGTGGTTCGGGGCCCTCGTGACCATGCGGTGGTGGAACGGCATCTGGCTCAACGAGGCCTTCGCCACCTTCATGGCCACCGCCTGCACCGACGCCTTCCGCCCCGAGTGGCGGCGGTGGGAGCAGTTCAGCCGGGAGCGCTCTGCGGCCTTCGACGTCGACTCCCTCGCCAGCACCCGGCCCATTGAGTACGAGGTCCGCTCCCCGGCGGACGCCGACAGCATGTTCGACCTCCTCACCTACGAGAAGGGCGCCTCGGTGCTGCGGATGCTCGAGCAGTACCTCGGCCCCGAGCCGTTTCGGCGAGGCATCGGCCACTACCTCCGGAAGCACGCCTACGGCAACACCGAGACGGGCGACCTATGGGACGCCCTGGAGGAGGTCACGGGCGAGCCGGCCCGACGCATCATGGACACGTGGATCTTCCAGGGGGGATACCCCCTGATCTCCGCGGCTCGAAGCGCCGCGGGCGGAATCACCCTGCGCCAGAGCCGCTTCTCCTACACGGCCACGGCGGCGGCGGACCCTGCCCGCTGGTCGGTGCCCCTCGTCCTGCGACGGCTGGGAGGGCCTGCCGCCGGCGAGCGGCGGGTGCTCCTGGAGGAGGACGAGGCACCGACCGGCCCCGGGGAGGGCGGGGCTCCGGTGCTGGTCAACGCCGGCGGTTACGGATTTTACCGGGTTCGCTACGAGCCTGAATTGCTCGATGACATCGCGAATCACATAATGCAAGACCTGGCCCCTATCGAGCGGTATGTCCTGGCGGACGACGCCTGGGCCGCCGTGCTCGCGGGTGAGACGACCGCGCCGGAGTACCTCGCCTTCGCCGGGCGGTTTGCGGCCGAGACCGATCTCGACGTGTGGGCCGTCCTCGCCGGGAGCCTCGGGAGCCTGGAGCGGGTTCTCGAAGGGGAAGCGCAGGCCCGCTACCGGGAACGGGTCGGCTCCCTGCTGCGGCCGGCCCTGGAGCGCCTGGGCTGGGAGCCCC
>CAZYJP010000360.1:0-2915 GCA_964647795.1 uncultured Thermodesulfobacteriota bacterium | reverse complement strand
AGGCGCCGCACGAGGGGGCTCTCGGCAGCCTCGGCGTGGGTGATCGCGGCCCCCAGCACCAGGGAGCCGTCCTCCTCCTCCCGAAGCTCCCGGAGCTCGGGCACCCGGCTCACGTCCACGACGGCGCGAGGTGTCAGCCTTCCGTGGCGGATGGCCACCATCAAGTCGGTGCCTCCCGCCACGGCGCGGGCTCCCTCGCCGTCACCTCCCCGGGCTTCCCCCAGGGCGTCCAGGGCTTCCGCGAGGGTTGCGGGACGCAGATAACGAAACCCTCTCACGGTCGAGCCTCCCTCCGGCGCTCCCGATCCCGGGCCGCGGCGTGGACGGCGTCGACGATCTGGTTGTAGCCCGTGCACCGGCACAGGTTCCCGGAGAGCGCGACCCGGATCTCGTCCCGCGTGGGACGAGGATTGCGGTCGAGGAGCGCCGCGGCCGAGAGGAGCATGCCGGGGGTACAAAAGCCGCACTGGACAGCGCCCTTTTCCACGAACCGCTCTTGCAGGGGGTGGAAAGCCTCCGGCCCCCCCAGTCCCTCCACGGTGAGGACCTCCCGGCCCTCCGCCTTGCCGGCCAGCACCAGGCATGCGTTCACCGCCCGGCCGTCGAGCAGCACGGTACAGGCTCCGCACTCCCCCACCCCGCACCCCTCCTTGGCGCCGATCAGGTCGTAGTGCTCCCGCAGGAGCCACAGGAGCGTGCGGTGAGGCTCCACCTCCGCCCGCGCCGGGCGGCCGTTGAGGGTGAACGACACGACGAGTTTCTCTCGCTCCACCGTCTGTTCCACGCCCGCCTCCAACGTTCGCTACAGGGAGGGTTTCCGTTGGAGAATGGCCTCTTCGACAGGATGAACCGGAGGGGCTGCATCACGTACCAGAGAGCTGGTTGCCACACGTAGAGGCAAGCTCCACGTGCTCTTTGTCACAGTGCTTGTCATCCTGTAGATCCCGTTCATCCCGTCAGGGGTTTCTAACGCAGCATCATCCGGGGCAGGTAGAGGGCAATCTGGGGGAACACCGTGACGAGGACGACCACGGCGAAGATGGCCAGCAGAAAGGGGGCAGCCCCCCGGAAGATCCGCTCCACGGGCACGTCCCCGGCAACCCCGGCCACGGTGAAGACGTTCAGCCCCATGGGGGGGGTGATGAGCCCCGCCTCCATCATGAGAACGGCGATCACGCCGAACCAGATGGGGTGGAAGCCCAAGGCCGTGATCACCGGGTAGATGACGGGCATGGTCAGCACCATCATGGAGATCGCGTCGAGAAAGCAGCCGAGGAAGAGATACATCACCAGGATCGCGGCGAGGATCACGTACCGGGACACCTCCAGGTCTCCCGCCCACATGGCCACCTGCATGGGGATCGTGGAGAGGGCCAGGAAGTAGCTGAACACGTTCGCCCCCGCGACCAGGAAGAGCACCATGACCGAGATCCGTACGGCTTCGCGGAGCGCCAGGACCAAGGTCGTCCACGTCAGGGCGCCTTTCACCAGGGCCACGAGGAGCAGCACCGTCGCCCCCACGGCCCCGGCTTCGGTGGGGGTGAAGAACCCGAGGTAGATTCCCCCCATGACGAGGGCAAAGAGGAGCAGAGGCTCCCAGACGCCCAGGAACGACGCGAAGCGCTCGCCCCAGGTCACCGCACCGGCGCGACCGGGGGCCAGTCTCGGGTTCCTCGTCACCAGGGACACGATGATCGCCACGTAGGCCAGCGACAGGAGGAAGCCGGGAAGGATGCCGGCCACCAGGAGCCGGCCCACCGATTGCTCGGTGAGCATGGCATAGACGACGAACCCGATGCTGGGGGGTATCAGGAAACCCAGGGTCCCGCCCGCCGCCACGCTGCCCGTGGCCAGCCCCGAGTCGTACCCGTAGCGTTTCATCTCCGGGAGGGCGACGGTACCCATGGCGGCCGCCGTGGCCACGGAAGAGCCCGAGACGGCCGAAAATCCGGCGCACGCGCCGATGGTGGCCACCCCCAGCCCGCCGGGCAGCCGCCCGAACCACTTGTCGAAGGCCGCGTAGAGGTCGCGGGTGAGTCCGGAACTGCCGGCGAACCCCCCCATGACGACGAAGAGCGGGATCACCGTGTAGGGGTAGTAGGCCGAGACCTCGTACACGGTGCGGGCGACCACGGGAAGGGCCGCCTGGAAGGAGGCCAGGTACGCGATGCCGGAAAAACCTACCAGCATGAGCGCGAACGCGATCGGCATGCCGAGGAAGAGGAGGAGGAACACCGAGAACGTTCCGAGGATGCCGACGATCACCGGGTCTGGTGTCATCGCCTCACCAGCCTTCCCAGGGCCTCGCCCAGGTCCAGGAGGAGCTCCAAGAAGAGGGTGACCCCGGCCACGGCCACCAGGAGCTTGAAGGGTCTCTGGGGCACCCGGAGCATGTCGGACACGGCACGCTCCTCCATCCCGACGACCCACCCCTGCCAGGCGATCACCGCCACGATGCCGAGGCTGAGCACGGTGGTGAGGACGTCGAGCGCCGCAGCCCCACGGGCCGGAAGGCGGGAGGTCAGCATCTCCACCTTGACGTGGCCCTTGGCCTGCTGGGTGTACGCGATTCCGAGGAGCACGAAGACGGCGAGCAGATAGCTGGAGAGCTCCACCGCCCCGGGGATGGGCCGGGACCAGACGGTCCGGCCCACCACCTCGGCGGACGTGAGGAGCATGAGCGGGACGAGGGCGAACATCCCGACGAAGGACAGCCCGTACGTCGTCGTACGAATGGCGCGGCGCACCGGAGTCAGGATCTCCATGGTCACCCACTCTCCCTTACGATCAGAGATCAGCTGTCATGGGTCAGCCGTCAGCTTCCGCCCTGTGTCTGCGATTGCCCCGACGCCCCCTCCCCGGCCCTCCCCCGAAGAGGGAGGGAGCCGTCCAGCCCCCCCTCCCGCCCCCCCCGG
>CAZYJP010000359.1:0-2918 GCA_964647795.1 uncultured Thermodesulfobacteriota bacterium | reverse complement strand
CAGGTGCTTGCGTGAGTCGCCGGCAGCAGTGCGAGGGAGCAGGGCCGTACGAGGAAGGCATCTCGACCCTCATGGGATTCCCCGTTGACCGGGGGCCCTTGTACGAACATCGCAAGTGTCAGGCTGCTACCGAGCGCCGCCGCCACCGCAGCCCGCGAGAGGGACCGCGAGGAGTAGGGTGGTCATGGCCAACCTCCTCTCGGTTCACGAGCCCTCGACTTCCCCCGCGTCCCTAGCCCTCCGCGGGCGGCGTGCAGGCCCGGCCTTTGAGGTGGAAGAGAAACTTCAGCACCCCCTTGGTGCGGTCGCTGAAGAGCTTCTCGGAGAAGTAGGCGCCGGCTGCGCGCTTGGAGATCTCCGAGAGGGTGGGGTAGACGTGGATGGCGCCGGCCAGGGTCGAGAGCTTCACGCCCCCGGCCACGGCGGCGATCCACTCGTGTATCAGCTCGCCGGCGTGGGCGCCGATGATCTGGCACCCGAGCACGGCCCCCTTCGGGCTCACCAGCACCTTGATCTTGCCCAGGGGCTCGCCTTCGGCCAGCGCCCGGTCGTTCTCGGCGAAGGGCGCGTCCAGTACCCGATACTCCTGCTTGTGCTCCTTCGCCCGCTTCTCGTTGAGCCCCACGCTCGCCACCTCGGGGTCGGTATAGGTGCACCAGGGAACCTTGGCGTAATCGGCCTTGCGGGGCAGGCGGAGGACGGCGTTGGTCAGTGCGATGCCGCCCTCGTACCCGGCCACGTGGGTGAAGGGGAAGACGCCGTTGACGTCGCCGCAGGCATAGATGTGCTTGACGTTCGTGCGCAGCCGGGCATCCGTGGGAATGCCCCGGGGCGTAAACGCCACCCCCGCAGCCTCCAGGCCCAGTCCCTCCACGTTGGGCCGGCGCCCCGTGGCCGCGAGGAGCGCCTCGGCGTCGAGGACCCGAGGCCCCCCCTCGCCCTTGGCCGGCGCCACGGTGAGACGCACCCCGTCACCCCGCCGCTCGGCCTTCACGGCCTTGGTCCCCGTGAGGAATTCCATGCCCTCGGCCTCCAGGCGCCCCCGCAGGATGGCGGCGACGTCGGAGTCCTCGGGCCCGAGGATCTGGTCCAGGATCTCGACGACCGTGACCCGGGAGCCGAGGCGCTGGAAGGCCTGGGCCAGTTCCAGGCCGATGGGGCCGCCCCCGAGGACGAGCAGGCGGGGCGGCAAGGCCGTCTGGGAGAAGACCGTCTCGTTGGTCCAGTGGGGGGTCTCGGTCAGTCCCTCCACCGGCGGCAGGGCGGGACGCGAACCGGTCGCGATCACCCAGCTACGGGCCGTGACCCGCCGGCCGTCCACCGCCACCGTGTGGCCGTCCAGGAAAGTGGGAGAACCGAAGAGCACTTCGGCCCCCAAGCCGCAGAACCGCTCCGGGGAGTCGTGCTCCTGGATCTTCGCGATCACCGAGTGTACCCGGGCCATCACGGCGCCCAGATCCACTGCGGGAAGATCGAGGGCCGGCAAGCCGTATTCGGCCGCCCGCCGCGCCTGGGCCCACACCCCGGAGGTGCGGATCAGCGTCTTGGAGGGCACGCACCCGGTGTGCAGGCAGTCGCCCCCGAGCTCGGGAGCCTTCTCGATCAGGATCGTCTTGGCCCCGAACTGGGCGGCCCCCGCGGCCACGGTGAGCCCTGCGGCCCCGCCCCCGAGGATCCCCAAGTCGTACTCGTAGTCGGCCATGTCTCGTCCTCCTCGGGTCCTGGCGATCGGGCGCCGAGCCCATCCCGAGCGGAAGCCGGAAACCCGGCGCACGGCGAGCCCAAGGAACCCACCTTACCCGACCCTGCGGCAACCGAAAGTTGGACCGCCTCTGCCGGCCCCGCGGTCCCCCGGGTGGAGGAAGCCGACCCGTTCTTCTCGGATCCTGGTTCTTCTCGGATCATGGCGCGCAGGACGAGGAGATGGTACTGTGTGCGACGGACCACGGGATCGCGGAAGGGCTCGACCGGTCACCGATCCTGAGAGGTGCGGGACCTGTGTGCCCCTGGGGGGCCGTCCCGGCGTCAGGTGAATCCGGGATGCGGTCCCGGGTTTCGACCACGCCGTGTCTCGGCCCCATACCGGGGGGATAGGACTTCTCGGAGCAAGCTGTCACGGAGGGGCGGACCGTCAGGGGGGGCAGGCGGTGGGTGGGGGGGATGCGTTGATCGACCGAAGAGGAGGCGAGCATGGAATTCTCGGAAGTCCTGCGAAACCGCACCAGCTGTCGCAGCTTTGCCGCCGACCGCGTGGATCCGGAGGTGGTGACGGCCATCCTGGAGGCAGGCTGCGCCGCCCCCAGCCCCCTGAACCAGCAGCCCTGGTCCTTCACCGTGATCACCGACCCGGAACGCATCGCCGCCGTAGCCGCCCACAGCGCCGCCGTGCGGGACCGACTGGCGAAGGCCTCGGGCAAGGACTGGGTGGCGAAGTACGATTCCTCCTTCCTCGGCCAGGCCCCGGTGGTGATCGCGGTGGCTGCCGACCCCCGAAAGATCGGCCTCGGGTCTTTCCTGGGCGATACGGCGGCCCACGTCAAGGCTGCCTCCGCGTGCATCCAGAACATGCTGCTGGCGGTGGCGGACCGGGGGCTCGGGTCCCTGTGGTTCACGATGTACGATCGCGAGGAACTGGCAGAGATGTTGGGGATTGGGGAGGGGTTGGAGATCGTGGGGCTGCTGCCGGTGGGAGTGCCCGCTGCCGCGGGCAGGCAGCCGCCTCGCAGGGCGGCGAGGGAGCTTACGACCTACCTGTAGGGGCGGCCCGAGACGCGGGGAGGGTACCGCGGGGCGCGGCGGAGCGCAGCAGGGCCCGAGGGCCTCGGCGAGGGGCCTCAATTAGAAAGAGCTCGGGAGCCGTCCCGCCGCCGGATCGGCCGTGACGTGACGACGGAGGCAACCCGGGAGGCAGGGAAACT
>CAZYJP010000358.1:0-2922 GCA_964647795.1 uncultured Thermodesulfobacteriota bacterium | reverse complement strand
GTCAGGCGGCAGGACCTGACGTGGGATGCCGCCGCCGGATGTTTCGCACGGCCTGGCAGATCTCGACCAACTGCTTGAGGCCCAGGTACGGTATAGTCACCGTCGGGCTCGACTGCACGAGGCCGGGGAGCCAGCGTTCTACGGCGCCGCCGAAGGCCGCCCGGAGGTCCTGGAAGAGTGCACGCTTTTCTCCCAGGTCGTCCTCCCCGGACAAGTGGATCACCCGGTCGAACCCACGCTCCGGGTGGCGGACGCGCAGTGATGCCTTGCGCACCTCCACATCGAAGCCGAGGCCGCGGAGGGCGCCCCAACAGATCTCGAACCGCTCTCGGGCGCTGTCGGGGACCACCATGGGAAGATCGGCGCCCACGGGCAGGAGCACCGAGAGGTCGGGGGCGCGGACGGTCGGGACAGTGTCGGACCGCATGGGTACCTCCTTCAGACCTTCCTGTCAGAGAAACCGGGTCTTCTCGGGTCTAGGGGCAACTCGGAGAGCGGGACAGGGAATCCCTTTCGCTTTGCCGCCCAATTGGCGGGCACGGGAATCGCCGCCGCAGCAATCTTCGGTTCACCTATCGGCACCGGCAACGGGAAGCTCGACTGTTCCTTCGATGCGCGGTGCGGCGCTGCTGTAGGGGCCCCCGGACCCGCTGCCGAGCGCGCTGCCGGATCCTGGTCTCGGACACTGGTCTCGGCGCCTGGTTGTCGCGCCCCGCGGCCCGATGCTACAGTGGGGCATCGGTCCTCCGGGGCTACCGCTGAGACACGAGGACTGTCCAGCAGGTGGAGGGTCGGCGTGTCGACCCCACCCGGCGAGCTCGCGGGCGGTCATCGATTTGCTTGGAAACCGTCATGGGTTGCAGGAAGCCTGTGTCTCCGTGCCCCGGGGCTGAAGGATCCCGGCGAAGGGAATTCACCGCCTCCGAGCCGGGTGGCGGGTCCGGGGCGAACCCCTTCGTTGCAACCGGGCAGACCCCGTGCTATCTTCGCGCCCCTCTTGTCGGCGAGGCCATGGGGTTGGCCTTGGCCGAGGCGGAGGCGGCGCTGATCCTCGGAGAGGTGCCCGTGGGCGCGGTGTTGCTCTGGGGAGACCGGGTGCTCACCCGGGCACACAACCTGCGGGAGACCCGGGCCGACCCGCTGGCCCACGCGGAGTGTCTGGCCATCGCTGAGGCGTCGCGGCTCCTGGGACGGTGGCGCCTTGCCGAGGCAACCCTGGTGGTCACCCTCGAGCCTTGTCCGATGTGCATGGGGGCCGTGCTCCAGGCCCGGGTCCCTCGTCTTGTCTACGGGGCGGCGGATCCGAAGGCGGGAGCAGCGGGGACTCTCTACGACCTCTCCGACGATCCGAGGCTCAACCATCGGGTCCAGGTGGTCCGGGGGGTACGGGAGGCCGAGGCAGCAGAACTGATGCGGCGTTTCTTCCGCCGCCGGCGGGGCGGTGGGCAGCCGGATTCCTGAAGATTTGCGGAGAGGTGGCCGAGAGGTCGAAGGCGGCAGACTCGAAATCTGTTGTACCTTTACGGGTACCGGGGGTTCGAATCCCTCCCTCTCCGCCACTCCTTTGTTTTTCCGCCGCGGTCGGAGGTGAGCTGCGGGGATGGCTGGGCCCTGCGCGACGAAGGCGCGGTGAACCCCGTCAGGTCCGGAAGGAAGCAGCGGCAGCTGCGTCCTTCGGGCGCCGCAGGCAGCCTAGCCATCCCTGGAGCCCACCTCTGATCCACCCTTCCCTGGACCTGGCCATGTCCTACCTCGTCCTGGCGCGCAAATGGCGCCCCCAGACCTTCGAAGAGATCCGGGGCCAGGACCATATCGTCCGGGCACTGCGCAACGCCATCTCCTCGGGCCGGATCGCCCATGCCTACCTGTTTACGGGCATCCGGGGAGTGGGCAAGACCTCGGCCGCCCGGGTGCTGGCCAAGGCCCTCAACTGCATCTCGGGACCCACCCCGACCCCGTGCAACGAATGCCCCTCGTGCCGGGAGATCACCGAAGGCCGCTCCGGGGACGTCCTGGAGATCGACGGGGCGTCGAACACCGGTGTGGAGGACGTGCGCCGGCTGCGGGAGGCGGTGCGGTACCCGGCTGTTCGCGGACCCTACCGCGTCTACATCATCGACGAAGTTCACATGCTCTCCACCGCGGCCTTCAACGCCCTGTTGAAGACCCTGGAGGAACCCCCGCCCCACGTCGTGTTCGTCCTGGCCACCACCGACCCCCACAAGATCCCCGTCACGATCCTGAGCCGCTGTCAGCAGTTTGACTTCAAACGCCTCTCCCTGCGAGAGATGACGGCCCTGCTGGCCGACGTGGCCCGGGCCGAGGGGATCACCGTCGACGAGAAGAGCCTGGGGGCGCTGGCGAGGGAAGCCGAAGGGAGCGTGCGGGACGGCCAGAGCCTGCTCGACCAGGTGATCTCCTACGCCGGGCAGGTCATCCGCTACGAGGACGTGCGCGACGTGCTCGGCGTGGTGGACCGGGATCTGCTCTTCGGGGTCGGCCGGGCGGTGGTGCAGCGGGATCCTCGGCGGGTGGTGGAGGCTTTGGCCGATGCGGAGCGCTTCGGCTACGACGTGCGCCGGTTCGGCTACGACCTGCTCGAACTCTTCCGCGATTTCTCGATACTCAAGGCTGTGGAGGACGCGGGAGACCTGGTGGACCTCGCTCCGGAAGAGGTGATCGAGGCTCGGGAGGTCCTGGGCGGCTCCTCCTGGGAGGAGGTCCACGCCCTCTTCGACATTCTGAGCCGGGGGGTCGACCTCCTGCGGGGCGCTTCGCGGCCTGGGCCGCTGCTGGAGATGACCCTGCTCAAGATGTCGAAGCTCCCCCCGGTCCTCAGCCTGTCCGAGGTGCTGGCCGGGGTGCGGGCCGGCGCCGGAGGGGCCTCGCGGGGGCCGAATCGGCCCCCGGTTCCATCTCAGT
>CAZYJP010000357.1:0-2925 GCA_964647795.1 uncultured Thermodesulfobacteriota bacterium | reverse complement strand
AGATGGACCGGACCCTGGCCCTGACCCTCGACGGCACGGTCCGCACCCAGGACGCCCCCTACCTCCTGGCCGAGTGCCTCGTCAACCGCGAGCAGGGCGAGCGAGCCTGGGATTTCCTAGCCGCGAACTGGGCCCGGATGCTGCGGGAGTACCCGGACAACGCCATCGTGCGCATGGGGGGGGGCGTGCGCGCGCTCTCCCGCCCTGCGACGGCCGAGCAGGTCCTCGCCTTCTTCGCCGACCACCCGGTGCCCAAGGGTCAGCGCACGATGGACCAGCACCTGGAGAAGCTGCGGGTCAACGTGGCGCTGCGGGAGCGGGAGGCCGGACCCCTGGGCGCCTGGCTGGGGCGGCCGCAAGGATAGTACTGTAGCACGCAGAGCATCCCGATTCCCCCCACCCCCCGGAAGGATCATGCATCCCACCGAGGACTTGAGAATCCGGGCCATGAGCCCCATCGTCGCGCCGGAGGACCTGAAGCGCGTCTTTCCCCTGACCTCTGCGGCCGCCGAGCTCGTGTCCCGCTCCCGAAAGGAGATCCAGGACGTCATCCACAGGTGCGGTCGGCGCCTTCTGGCCGTCGTGGGACTCTGTTCGGTCCACGACGCCCCTGGGCCGCTGCGGCGGCCGGCGAACCGCGTAACGGGCGCGGAATAGAGAGATCCTTGCCGCCCTCCTCCCCGAGAAGCGCCCCGGTCAACGCCCTCGACGTCGCGGGCTTGCACAAGAGCTACGGTTCGACCGTTGTCCTCGACGGCGTCTCCTTCGCCTTGGGGGAGGCCGAGAAGGTGGGGGTCGTAGGCCGGAACGGCTGCGGCAAATCCACGCTGTTTCGCCTCCTCGCCGGCGAGGAGGCGCCCGACGAGGGCCGGATCGTTGCGAAGCGCGGTCTCACCGTGGCCCGCCTGCCCCAGAAACCGGACCTCGACCCCGAGGCCACCGTCCGCCAGGTGCTCGAGTCCCACCTGAGCGAGGCCCGGGATCGGCTCCGTCGGCACCAGGCCATCTCTCGGGCCCTCGAAACCGCTTCGCGGTTGGACGCCGACCGACTCCTGGGGGAGCAGGAAGAGGTCCACGCCTGGCTGGACCACCACGGAGCCTGGAGCCTCGACCACCGAGTGGAGGAGATCTGCACCCGGTTCGGCATCCGGGACCCGGAGGCCTTGGTGGGTGCCCTTTCCGGGGGATGGAGCCAGCGGGTGGCCCTGGCCGGCGTCCTCCTCGGCCGCCCGGACGTGCTCCTCCTGGACGAACCGACCAACCAGCTGGACGCCGAGACGGTGGAGTGGCTCGAGGAGCACCTGAAGGCCTACCCGGGCGCGGTGCTCCTCGTGACCCACGACCGCTACTTCCTCGATCGCGTGGTGTCGCGGATGTTCGAGCTCGAGGCAGGTCTCCTCACGGCCTATCACGGGGGCTACTCGGCCTACCTGGAACAGAGGGCGGAGCTCCTGGCCCGGGAGAAGACCGCCCAGGGCCGGCTCCTGAACCTCCTGCGGCGCGAAGAGGCCTGGCTCGCCCGCGGGGCCAAGGCCCGCACCACCAAACAGAAGGCCCGGATCGATCGGGTGGAGGGTCTGCGGGGGCGCAAGACCTCCGGCCCTCGGTCGGAGCTGAACCTGGAGCTGGCCTCCCCCTCGGACTCCGACAATCGCCTGGGCCTCGGGGGCACCATCCTCGCAGCCGAAGGCCTCAGGGTGGAGGCCGGCGGTCAGGTCCTCGTCCGGGCTCTGGACTTCGTGCTCCGCCGAGGGGAACGGGTCGGCATTCTCGGCCCCAACGGGTGCGGCAAGACAAGCCTGCTCCGCGCCCTCCTCGGAGAGGTCGAGCCCGCGGCGGGGCACGTGACCCTCGGCAAGAACACCCGAGTCGGCTACCTGGACCAGGCTCGAGGCGGCTTGGTCGACACCGACACCGTCGCGGAGAACCTGGGGGAAGGGGATTGGGTTGCCCTGCCGGGGTCCGGGGCCCGAAAGCGGCACAAGGTGGGCTACCTGGAGGATTTCCTCTTCTCCCGAGAGGACCAGCAACAACCCGTCTCCACCCTCTCGGGCGGGGAGCGGGCCCGGCTCCTCCTAGCCAAGCTCCTGCTCCTCGGGTCCAACGTCCTGGTTCTGGACGAGCCGACCAACGACCTGGACATCCCCACCCTGCAGATTCTGGATGAGGCGCTGACCGAGTTCCCGGGCTGCGTGCTCCTGGTCACCCACGACCGCTACTTCCTGGACCGGGTAGCCACGGGAATCCTGCACTTCGAGGGCGGCGGCCGGGTCATCTTCTACGAGGGGAACTACGAGACCTTCGCGCGCCTCCGCGCGCGGAGGCAGCAACCCGCTCGGGGGCCCGAGGCGCCGCACTCCCGGGGGAGCCCGCCGAGGGTCGAGAAGGAGAGAGGCCCCAAACCCCCGGCGGGCCTCACGTACCGCGAACGGCGAGAGCTGGAAGAGGTGGAAGCCGACGTGGAGCGGCTGGAAACGAGAAAGAAAGAGCTGGAAGCCCTTCTCGCCGACCCTTCGCGGGTGTCCGGCGGCCGGGGTGACCTCCAAGAGTTGGCGCAGGAGCTCGCCGACCTCGAGGGCCGGTTGGGCGCCCTGCTGGTACGGTGGGAGGAGCTGGAGTCGAAGCGGTGACCGCGTCGCGTCGACGAGACCAGAAAATGTAGAGCTGACCAAACGCGCTCTTCAGGTACCCCCCAATTGACTTGTCAGAAATGAAGACCTGACCCCGCCGTCTCTTGCCTGCCCACCGTCGACCGCGCCAATAGAATGTTCGAGATAAGAAAACTCAACCAGCTCAACACGCCGATACCGAACCCCACGACGTAGGGCGACCAGCGCACCTCGGTAAAAAATCCACGACACCCCCTTGCTAAATCCAATGCGTTTCCTGGTCCATCACCCCGGCGTAGTATCGCGATCCGTGCGG
>CAZYJP010000356.1:0-2925 GCA_964647795.1 uncultured Thermodesulfobacteriota bacterium | reverse complement strand
CAGCCCGCTCACGACGTTCAGACCAAAGCCCGCCAGCGTGAGGGCGAGGAACAGGGCCACGATCCGGACCAGGGCCTCGAGGCTCCGGCCGAGCAGGGCGTGATCTACGAGCCCCTTGGAGAGGTACGGCAGGTAGAGCGAGAGGGCGGTGCCGGCCAGCGACAGCACCAGTACCAGGGCGAGCCGTGCCCGATAGGGCGCGATGAAGCCGAGCGCCCAACGGAGGTCCCGGTCGAGGATCGCGCTACCTCGCCGGGGGCACGTGGATCAGGCCCGTCACGTCGGCACCCATGTCCACGGCGCGCACGAGCTGGAACGTCCGGGCATCGTAGACGTCGATCGTCGACCCCGCCCCGGCGATGTAGAGGTAGCGACCGTTCGAACTCACCAGGAGCCGCATCCGGGGTCGCCCCGCGAACGGCGTCCGCCCCGCCACGCGCCGCCGCTCCAGGTCGAAGACCCAGAACTCGTAGTTGCCCACCTCGGAGCGGAGACCGTAGGCCCGCTTCCGGTCGGGCGTCATCGCGAAGCCGACCGGGGCGCTCGGCCCCAGAGTGTAGAAGTCCACGGCCTTGTTGGTCAGGTCCACACGGGCCACGCCCATGAGCGTGCGCCGCTGGACCGGATCGGTGACCCGGAACAGGCCGGAATAGAAGCCCGGCTCCTCGTAGAAGTCGCGGGGGAAGCCGAAGTTGAACCGCCCCATGCCCTGATCGAGCGCAGTGGCGAGCTGCCACCGGTCCACCTGCTTGAGCGTGGACGTGTCGTAGATGAGGATGTCCTCGGCGAAGAAATACATCAACTCGCCGTTGGGCGAGAACAGGATCCGGGCGCCCTCGCGCTCCTCGTCCTTCGGCCAGGGAATGGTATCCGTGACCCGTTTCTCCCGCAGGTCGTACTTGACGAGGGTGGGCTTCCCGATCTCGAAGCGGTCGGCCTGTCTGGTGTACGTCTTGATCAGCAGGACCGCGAAGCGCTCCCGGGGCTCCACGCTCATGCCGGACACCCGGACCCGGGTAGCGCCCTCCGAGAGGGTGAAGCGGTCCACCTGGCGCCGGCTTGCGATGTCGATGACCTCGAAGTGCTCAAAGCCGGGATCGGAAACGTACAGCCGCTTCCGGTCCTCGGAGAGGAACATGATGGTGGGGATGCCCACCGAGACCGGAATGGTCTCGGTGACCCGCATCGTGCGCTCATCCACCACCAGCACCGTCTTGGCGTAGGTGCCGTAATAGATGGTTCCGTTCCCGCCGCTCTGGGCCATGGCGGGCCCGGCGGCGAGCAGGAGCAGGATGAACAGGAAGCGCCCCGGACCGCTCATGGGAAGATCAGGTCGATCTTGCGCCAGTCCTTCTGGGCAGCGGCGCACTGCGCGGTCCAGTCCGGGGCGTGGTTGTACAGGTCGGGCACGTGCGCGGGCCAGAAGCAGGTGATGTGGCAGTCGAAGAGGTCCCGCTCCACCGGCTGGCACAGTCCGGCGGTGCCCCCCGTGGAGTCCACCTCCCACCCCGGCGAGAACACGAACGAACAGCCCAGGGGAATGTGGGGACCCTCCGGGCGGGTACCCTGCGGCTGCTGCAGGCCCACCACGTCCCGGGCCTGGGTGGCCTCGATCCGGTGGGCCTTCTGGTTGACGGCTTTCAGGTGCTTCATGCCTTGCTCCCGGTCACGTGACCTCTCTGGTCCACGGAGGACCCGCCCAGCCGATCCAGGTACTCGGGACACCTCTCCGCCAGCGTGCCGTACACCTCCAGACAGGTGTGCGTCCAGCTCCGGATCCACTCGCAGTAGTGCAGGTTGGGTCGCTCGGTGGACCCGTACCGCGTGTGCGCCTCGTGGTAGCACCCGCCGGCGCAGAGGGGCCGCGCCCAGCAGGTGCGACAGTCGGTCTTGCTGTCGATGTGGTGCCGGGCGAGAAAGTCCGCCTGGCGGTCGTGGTCGATGCCGTCCCGCACCGACCCCAGCCGGTGCGCGTCGGAACCCGCGAACCGGTGGCACAGCGCGACGTCGCCGTCGGTGGCCACGCCCATGAGCCCGAACCCCGCCCCGCACGGATAGGCCTTGCTCTGTCCCTTGTGGATCTCCTCCAGGGTGTCGCGCACGTTGGAGAAGCCATGGCGCCGGCCTGCCAGCGTGTGCTCCAGGAACTCCCACGCCAGCGCCTGGAACTGGCCGAGCATCGCGGTGAACCCCTCGTCCTGGATGGCATAGTCACGCTGCCAGGACGTGGTGACCGGAGCGAATCCCACTTCGAAGAACCCGAGCTCCTCGAACAGGTGCCGGTAGATGCCGATCACGTCGAGGTTCTGGCGGGTAAGGGTCACGCGCGCGCCCACCGGACGGCGGTGTTTCGCGACCAGCTCCTGCACCCGGGGGAGGATCAGGTCGTAACTGCCCGCGCCGTTGTTGAACACGCGGAACCGGTCCTGCTGTTCCCGCGCGCCGTCCATCGAGACGGTGACGCCGACCTCGTTCTCCACGAGCCAGTCGATGATCTCGCTCGTGAGCAGGGTGGCGTTGGTGGTGAGGCTCGCGTCCACCGTCTTCCCCAGCGCGGCCGCGCGCGCGCGCGCGTAGGCCAGGGCCGGCCGGAGCACCTTGTAGTTGAGCAGGGTCTCGCCGCCGAAGAACGTGAGATGCACCACCGGAGCGTCGCCCGCCTCGGCGAACATGAAGTCCACGCTCGCCCGCGCGGTCTCCTCGTTCATGAACCGGGGCTTGGCCCCCTCGGCCACGATCCGGTCCTCCCCGTACTCATAGCAGTAGCTGCACGACAGGTTGCACTTGCTGGTCACGTTGAGGACCAGGGTGCTGAGCGGAATCCGCCTGGAAGGCGTGGGACGCGGGGGCGGCTGGACCGGCCGCGCCACCGGCCCGATGGCCCGCACCGCGGTCAACTCCGCCACCGAGGCGCTCACCTCGTCG
>CAZYJP010000355.1:0-2930 GCA_964647795.1 uncultured Thermodesulfobacteriota bacterium | reverse complement strand
GTTGCCGTCCACCGTACGGCCGAGGAGGAGCTCGTCGCCCACCGTGACCAGAGCCGCGTCGACGGAGTCCGTGGCGCGCGTCACCTGTGCCTCCCTCCCCCGGGCTCCGCCCCCGGGCCGTCCACGGCGCCGGCCGCCCCGCGGTAGATCCAGAAGTACTCGATGCCGGAGTACACGGTGAGGACCACGGCCACGGCGAGGGAGAGTCCCACGAGCCCTTCGTGGAAGACGGTCCAGGAATCCCAGGCCGGACCGGCCCAACCCTCGGAGAACGCGAGCTGCTGCAAGGGATACCATGCCAGCAGCGCGCCGCTGAAGATGTTCTGGAAGACCGCTTTGTACTTGCCGGAGCGGCCCGCCGCGATCACGGTCCCCCTACGTGCCGCCCAGCTGCGGAACACCGTGACGGCGATCTCCCTGCCGAAGACGACCACCAGGACCCAGAGAGGGAGGGGACCCCACCAGGGCACCTCCTCTCCCGGCCTTCGGGAGATCAGGTAGAACGGAACGAAGGTGGAGACGAGGAGGAGCTTGTCCGCCAGCGGGTCCAGGAGCTTGCCCACGTCGCTCACCCACCCGTGCTTCCGGGCGAGGTAGCCGTCCCAGAGGTCGCTCAGCGCCGCCACCAGGAAGAGCACGAGTGCGGAGGCCCTGGCCAGGAACGTGGGAGCCAGGGCGAGGAGCAGGACCGCCGGGCACACGGCGATCCGGAAGAGCGTGATGAGGTTTGGAGGGGTCCAGCGAGACCCGCCGGTCACGGGAGGTCCGAGGTCAGCTCAGAGCCCGAACGACCATCTTGCTCACGCTCTTGAGCGTCTCGAACACGCCCTTGCCCTCCAGCGCGACGGCCTCGAAGTCCGGCACGCCCATGGGGTTGATCTGGTCCCGCATCTCGTCCACGACCATCGCGTTGGGCAGGTCGCGCTTATTGTACTGGATGACGAAGGGCAGCTTCTGGAGGTCGTAGCCGTAGGACTCCAGGTTCTCGTAGAGGTTGTGCATGGCCTCGATGTTCGCCTCGCCGCGCTCCCGCTGGGAGTCGGCGACGAAGATGATCCCGTCGACCCCCTTCAGGATGAGCTTGCGGCTGGCGTTGTAGTACACCTGCCCGGGGACCGTGTACAGGTGGAAGCGTGTCTTGAAGCCACGGACCTCCCCCAGGTCGATGGGGAGGAAGTCGAAGAAGAGCGTCCGCTCCGTCTCCGTCGCCAGGGAGATCATCTTCCCCTTGGTCTCAGGGTTCACCCGGGAGTAGATGTACTCGAGGTTGGTGGTCTTGCCCCCGAGCCCGGTGCCGTAGTACACGACCTTGCAGTTGATCTCTCGGCTCGCGTAGTTGATCATCGACACGGTCGAACACTCCTAAGCGAGCGGGGCGCCAGGGGTTGAACAACGGAAGGGCGTCGTCGGCACACCTGTCCTCGGCCGTCGGGCGGATATGAACGGGGTCATAGAAAGGTCGGCTTCCGGGGAGCGGGAGGCAAGCTCGACGGGGTCAGCGAGCGGCCTCGGACGGAGCGCCCTGCGGGCTGTGGGCCTGCTGCTCCATGCGCCTCAGGATGGAGCGTGCCCTGTTCCTCAGGAGGCGGCGCGGTTCCCAGGCCACGAAGTCCCGGAGGAGCAGGATGCGATCGACGGAGGCGGGTCGCCGGGCCAGGTAGCCGAGGGCGGCGAGCCGCCGGAAGGTGTTGTCACTGAAGAGGTCCTTCCGGTGCCGCTGGATCTGGTTGCGCACGATCACCACCGCCACGGCTCCCGCCGCGGCGACGGCGACCATGGTGAGGGCCGCGACGCGGAGCCTTCCGGTCCCCTCCCGGCCTCTGGTGTCTCCTCTCGCCATTGCTCTCCCGCTCACATCTCCCGCCGGCCCGCCAGGGCAGCCGCCAACGTCGTTCCGTCCACGTACTCGAGGTCGCTCCCCACGGGAATGCCCCGGGCCAACCTCGTCACCCTCGCCCCCAGGGGCCGGATCAATCTCTCCAGGTAGACGGCCGTCGCCTCGCTTTCGACGCCCGCGTTGGTGGCCAGGATCACCTCCCGAACCGCCTCCGTCCCCGTTCGCACCCTCTCGAGGAGCGCGTCGATGCTCAGCTCCTCGGGACCGATCCCATCGAGGGGGGAAAGCCGTCCCCCGAGGACGTGGTAGAGGCCCCTGTACCGGGCGGTACGCTCGATGGCCCACACCTCGTACGCCTCTTCCACCACGCACAGGGTGGACGCGTCGCGGCGCGGATCGGCGCAGACCGGACAGAGCTCCGCCTCGCTGAAGTTGCCGCAGCGGCGGCAGGGGCCCACCCGGTCCGCCAGCTCACCGAGAAGCCGGGACAGGCGCCGCGTGTCCTCCGCCCTGCCCTTCATCAAGTGATGGACCATGCGAAGGGCCGTCTTGGGACCGATCCCGGGCAGCCGCGCCAGGTCCCCGGTCAGCTGGTCGATGACCGACATCGCAGGGGTTGGGGCTCGTCAGGACCGCTTCAGAGGAGCCCCGGGAGCTGCATGGGCAGACCGCCCGTGGCCTTGCGCATCTCCTCCTCGTATGCCTCACGCGCCTTGGCCTGGGCCTGGGAGAGGGCCGCGAGGATCAGGTCCTCCAGCATCTCGACGTCCTCGGGGTCGACGCAGGCCGGGTCTATGGAGATGCGGCGAACATGACCCTTGCCGTCCACCGTCGCCGTCACCATGCCGCCTCCCGAGGACGCCATGATCTTCTGATTGTCCAGGCTTTCCTGGAGCTTGCTGATGCGGGCCTGGAGCTGCTGGCCCATCTGCATCAACTGCTGGAGGTTGTTCATCGGCGCCCCACGCGAAAAAGGCTCTGGAGCCCCGGGGCCGAACGGCCCGAGACCCCAAAGCTCCTGTCATTCCAGAAGTTCGAGATCCAGTTCTTTTACCGCCGGCCCCAGGAGGGGTTCCCGGGCCAGCAGGTCCCG
>CAZYJP010000354.1:0-2930 GCA_964647795.1 uncultured Thermodesulfobacteriota bacterium | reverse complement strand
AGACGAGAAGGAGGGTCCCATGCGAAGAGTGACCAGAGCAGGCTTGATACTCGCGCTCGCGGTAGGGTTCGGGGCAGCGCCCTTGGTTGCCGCCGCGGACACCTACACCATTCGCGCCATCACCGCTTGGCCGAAGACCGTGTACGAGGTCCAGAACTTCCAGAAGTTTCTGGACCTGGTCAAGGAGAACGTGGCCAGGGAGGCGCCCGGCCAACTGGTGATCGACTACCGCGGCGGGCCCGAGGTGATCGCCAACCAGGAGCAGGTGGAGGCCTTGCGCACCGGCGTCGTCGACATGGTGTTCACCACCACGGGCTACTACGTCTCCATGGTGCCCGTGGTGGACGCCCTGAACCTCACCGAGCTCCAGCCCTGGGAAGAGCGGGAGAAGGGGGTCAATGACTTCCTGAACCGGGTCCACGGGGAGAAGGCCAACGCCCACTACCTGGGCCGCCTGGGGCCTGGCCTGGGCTTCGCGCTGCACCTGAACAAGCCGATCCAAACGGCCGACCTCGGCGGCCTGAAGATCCGCTGCTCGCCCACCCACACCGCGTTCATCAAGGCGCTGGGCGGAGCCCCGGTGGTGATCCCGCCGCCGGATGTGTATGCCGCCCTCGAGCGCGGGGTGGTCGACGGGTTCGTGTGGCCCGAGGGGCTGATCCGCGACTGGGGTTGGCACTCGGTCACCAAGTATGTGGTGATCCCCAGCTTCTACAACGGGGTCAACATGGTGCTCGTGAACAAGGATGTGTGGAACAAGCTTCCCGCCCACCTGCAGCAGATCCTGCAGAAGAGCGAGGAGGAGGCCGAACGCTTGGCGGTGGCCCGGGCCCGCGACCATGTGGACGCCGAGCTCAAGGCCTATCAGGCAGGCGGTATCCAGCTCATCCGCTTGCCCGACGCCGAGGCGGCCAAGCTGCGCAAGGCGGCCCACGACGCCCTGGCCGAGATCATGATCAAGAAGTCTCCCGAGGACGCCCCCAAGCTCATCGGCATGATCTCGAAGTAGGCGGTCGCCCGGTCGCGTGTTCCCCGGCGGGGCCGAACGCCCCGCCGGGGAACACGTGCTTCATGGGAGGAGGTCGTCCATGGGTCCGATGGGGGTGCTGGGAAAGGGGTTCGACGCCCTGGTGACGGCGTGCGCCGTAGCGGCTGCCGCCTTGCTCGGCTTTGTGACCCTCTCGATCGCCTACGCCATCTTCGCCCGCGCCGTGGGCTGGCAGATGCCGATCTGGACGGTGCAGCTCAACGAGTACGCGATCCTCTGGACCACCTTCCTCGGCAGCGCCTGGGTGCTGCGTCGCGGGGGCCACGTGAGCATCGACCTGGTGACCCGGCGTCTGTCGCCGGCGAGGCGGGGAGCAGCACGGTGGCTGCACCGAGCCCTCGGTGCGGCTGTCTGCGGCGTGCTGGCGGTGTTCACCGGGCGCATGGTGTGGGATCACTTCGTGCGGGGGGTGGTGGACGTGCAGGCCGTGGACGTGCCCAAGGGTCTGGTGCTGCTCGTGATCCCCCTCGGGTTCGCCCTGCTGGGCGCCCAGTTCCTCCGCGGCGGCGGGACGCCCCCACAGGACCCGGGCAACGGCGGGGAGGGCTGACCCATGGAATGGTGGCTCGTCCTCTCCCTGCTCACCGGCGGGCTCGTTCTCCTCCTGCTCACCGGCGTGCCGATCGCCATCGCGTTTCTCCTGGTGGACCTGGTGGGTGTCCTCTGCTTCATGGGGCCCAAGGGCATCGGGCAGATGGGGCTGCAGATCTTCTCGTCCCTTTCCACCTTCACCCTCTCACCCATCCCGCTCTTCATCCTCATGGGCGAGCTCATGTTCCACTCCGGCGTGATCTACCGGACCATCGACGTGCTCAACCAATGGCTGGGACGGTTGCCGGGGCGGTTGAGCCTGGTGGCCGCGGGCGCTGGAACGGTCTTCGCCGCCCTGTCGGGCTCGACCATGGCCAACACGGCCATGCTCGGCACCGTGCTCCTGCCGGACATGCGCCGGCGGGGCTACAAGACCCCCATGAGCGTGGGCCCGATCGTGGGCGTCGGGGGCCTGGCGATGCTCATCCCGCCTTCGTCCCTGGCGGTCGTGCTGGCGTCCATCGGCAAGATCTCGGTGGGCGACATCCTGGTGGCCGGGGTGTTCCCCGGGTTGCTCCTGGCCGCGCTCTTTAGCCTCTACATCGTGGGCCGGTGCTGGCTCGATCCGAGCCTCGCCCCGGCGTACGAGGTGGTGTCCACCCCATGGCGCCAGCGCCTCGCCGCCTTCGCGATCCACAGCCTGCCCCTGGGCTTCATCATCTTCATGGTGCTCGGGCTCATGCTCCTGGGTATCGCCACCCCCACCGAGGCCGCTGCCTCCGGGGTGATCGCCACCGTCATCGTGGTCGCCGTCTACGGCAAGCTCAACTGGCACATGCTCCGGGAATCCCTGGCGGGCACGGTACAGATCTCCGGGATGATCCTCCTGATCATCGCCGCCTCCAACACCTTCAGCGCGCTCCTGGCATTCAGCGGGGCCACCGGCGGCCTGGTCGAGCTAATCACGGGGCTCGAGGTGCGGCCGCTCCTGGTGCTACTGGCCATGCAGGCGCTGGTATTCGCGATGGGGATGTTCATGGAGTCGATCTCCATCATGATGATCTGCCTGCCGATCTTCATGCCCATCGTCAAGGTGCTGGGCTTCGACCCCGTTTGGTTCGGGGTGCTGATGCTCATCAACCTGGAGATGGGGCTCATCACGCCCCCCTTCGGCATGCTGCTCTTCGTCATGAAGGGCGTGGCCCCGGAGGAGACCATGGAGGGCATCTGCTGGGCTGCGTTCCCCTTCATCCTGTGCGAGCTCCTGGCCATGGCCGCTCTGATCGCCTGGCCGGCGCTAGCCCTGTGGCTGCCGGCCGCCGTGCGGTAACCGGGGCGCTCCACAGGTCCG
>CAZYJP010000353.1:0-2936 GCA_964647795.1 uncultured Thermodesulfobacteriota bacterium | reverse complement strand
GACATCACGCCCGAGGTGATCTCGCCCAAGGGACTGGCCAGGCTCGCCCGGGTGCACAGCACGTTGGGGCTCTGGGCGGCCAGGCACGCGAAGATCTCGGCCACCTGCTCCGGCGTCTTCCCCTCGCCGTAGATCACCTCGGGGTAGCCGTTTCGCATCCGGCGGTGGTGGTCGATCTTGGCGAACCCCACGTCCTCGAACGAGAGGCTCTTGAGCCGCCCGAGGACGTCCTCGGTGGAGATCTCCCCCTGTTTCAGGCTCTCCAGCAGGTGTCGCAGGTGGTCAGGGGTCATGGGGGTTGTCCGTTGTCAGTTGTCAGTTGTCAGTCGCGGGTTGTGGGCCGGATACCGGCCTCCCACTGCTCACCGGTCATTGTTCACTGTTCACCGATCACTCGTCACTCGTCACGCGTCACCCGAATATCCGTCAGCACCTCGTTCATCGCCCCGGTCCGATAGCCTTGCAGGTCGAGGGCGACGTAGGCGTAGCCGGCGGCCCTCACGGCTGCCACCACGAGCTCTCGAAGGCCGTTCGCCACCCGGTCGAACTCCTCCGGGCCCACCTCCAGGCGGGCCACGTCGCCGTGGTGGCGCACCCGGAGAACCCGCAGGCCGAGCTCCCGCAGGGCTTCCTCGGCGCGCCCCACCTGGGTCACCTTGTCCCTCGTAATCCTTACGCCGTAAGGAAAGCGCGACGAGAGGCAGGCGAAAGCCGGCTTGTCCCAGGTAGGGAGCCCCATGGCCTTGGAGAGCTCCCGGATTTCCTGCTTGGTGAGCTCGGCCTCGTCCAGGGGGCTTCGCACTCCCAGTTCCCGGGCCGCCTGCCGCCCCGGCCGGTAGTCCCCCCGGTCGTCGGCGTTGCTCCCGTCCACCACGTGGGGGAGCCCCTCGGCGTCGGCCACCTCCCGGAGTTTCCCGAAGAGCTCCTTCTTGCAGAAGTAGCAGCGGTTCTTCGGGTTGTCCGCGAAGCCCGGGACCTCGAGCTCTTCCGAGACGATGAGCCGGTGGCGGGCCCCGATCGTGCGGGCCAGAGTCTCGGCCTCCCGGCGCTCCCGTTCGGGGTAGGTCTCGGAGGTGGCGGTCACCCCCAGGACCCGGTCCCCGAGGACCTCTTTCGCCACGGCAAGGAGGAAGGTGGAGTCGACCCCCCCGGAGAACCCGACCACCACGCCTCCCAGCTCCCGCAGGTTCTCGGCGAGGCGGCGGCGTTTGCTCTGCAGCGCGTCGTGCATGGCAGTTTCCCTCGTCTTGTCTCTCCGCCTCGGGGTCGGCGGATGCATCGGATGCGCGGCCACGCCGCAAAGATACCTTCCCAGGCTCTCCGGAGCGGGTGCGGCCCATAGTAGCGCACCGGAGGCCCCCCCAGATAGTGCACCCCGCTCGTGCCGGGACTCTCATCCCGGGTCCCCTCCGTTCCATTGACTACTTTCTTCCCTGTTCGTGGGTGTTCCTGGGGTATTCTTGCCCTGTCGTCCGTCCCTCGTGACCCCGCGCCGAGGAGAGAACATGACCGCCGTCCCCGCAGAGGCCGGAAAGTCGAGCTTCGACCTGATCGACGAGGAGCGCTTCTTCGCCTCCCTGCCCCTCGCCTCGGTCCGGCGCGCCCTGGACCTCGGGTGCGGCGTCGGCAACTACACCCTCCCCCTCGCAGAGCACCTCCCTCCCGGCGCTGCCGTGCACGGGGTCGACCTGTGGGCGGACGGGGTGGACAAACTCCTTCGGACCGCCGGGGACCGGGGGCTCCGGAACGTCACGGCCCACGCCGGAGATGTGGCCCGACTCGAGGCGGTTTCGGACGGCGCCGTCGACCTCGCCCTCATGGCTACCGTGCTGCACGACCTGGCGGAACGGGGGGAGGCTCAGCCCGCCCTCGGGGAGGCCGCCCGGGCCGTCCGCCCCGGGGGCTGGCTCGCGGTGGTGGAGTATAAGAAGATCCTCACGGAGCGCGGCCCGCCGGTTGCCATCCGCCTCTCCCCCGAGGACCTCGCCGCGCTCGTCGGACCCGCCGGCTTCACCGAGCGGGCGATCGTCGACCTGGGGCCGAGCGTGTACCTCGCGCTCTTCGAGCGCGTGGCGGCCCGATGACAGAAAGGGAGGGACGGGTATGCAGTGCGACCGATGCAAGACCGAGGTGGGGGCGGAACAGGGAGTGAGCCGCGGGGGGCAAAATCTCTGCGAGGACTGCCTCATGGACGTTCTGAGCCCGGTCAAGGCCTGCGATCCCTGGGCGGTGAAGCTCGCCAAGGGAGCCAAGGACGTGGGGGGCGCCGGCGAGCTCAAGGGGCTGGAGAAGGCCCTCTACGAGCTCGTCTCGGAGCGGGGCAGGGTTGCGAAACGTGACGTCCCCGCGCTCCTCGGGGTCCGGCCCGCCGAGGTGGAGCGCGCCTTCTCGGTGCTGCGCCACATGGAGCTCCTGCGGGGGGACCGCCGCCCGGACGGCGAGGCGGACCTCGTGCCCTTCGAGGAGGGTTGAGGCGCCCGGGCTAGTCCTTGCCGATCTCCCGCCGGCCAGCCGAGTAGATCCCGAGGGTGAAGCGGTGCGGCCCGGGGGTGCCCCGGGGCACGAAGACCACCCGGTCTCCGGGCCGAAGCACGTGGTCGAGGTCGCGCACGAGGCGGTTGCAGAAGACCGCTTCCACCTTCTCCAGGGGCAGCTTCAGGTCCTGGACCACCTCCCAGGCCGGTCTGCCCTCCGGGGGGAGGGGCACCTCCACCTCCACCGGATCCCCTCGCTCCATGCACAGGGTGTGGAGACAGCCGAGCAGACGCACCGAGATCGACCCTTCTGCGGACATGATTTGCCCTCCCTCGCCGGAGCGCGCCGCGGCACTGGGAGCCGGCGACGACGCCACACCCTACCGGTTGCCCTCCCCACGCCCTCGCAGATTCGGGGCCAAGGGGCCGCCCGGGAGCGGGGTCACCCGCTCCCGGTCCTCC
>CAZYJP010000352.1:0-2936 GCA_964647795.1 uncultured Thermodesulfobacteriota bacterium | reverse complement strand
CCTCTCCCCGGAGGTGCTGGCCGCCCTTCTCCGAGAGCTCCTCGGCAACCCGGAGAAGCTCGCCGCCATGGCCACGGCGGCCGGAGCCTCGGCCCGCAGGGACGCAGCCAAGGTGATCGTGGACGGCTTGCTGGAGTTGGAAAAGGGGAGCGGGTGACGGCCCGCGGCGCGGGACGCGTCTCGCGTCACCCGTCACGCTTCACGTGTCACGGCAACCGGAGGTTCCTTTGTACCGGCGAGAGCAGAGAATCCACTTCGTAGGCGTCGGCGGCATCGGCATGAGCGGGATCGCCGAGGTGCTGCTCAACCTGGGCTACCGGGTGAGCGGCTCGGACCTGAAGGAGTCCCCCCTCACCCGCCGCCTGGCGGGTCTGGGGGCGCGCATCGCGCCCGGGCACGCACCGGAGAACCTCGGAGATGCCTCGGTGGTGGTCACTTCCTCCGCCGTGAAGGCGGACAACCCGGAGGTCGTCGAGGCCCACAGGCGGCTCGTCCCGGTGATTCCCCGGGCCGAGATGCTCGCCGAGCTCATGCGAATGAAGTACTCGGTGGCCGTGGCAGGCGCCCACGGCAAGACCACCACCACCTCCCTGGTGGCGGCGGTGCTCTCGGAGGCGGGGCTCGACCCCACGGTGGTGGTGGGCGGCCGGCTCACCGGCCTGGGGTCCAACGCCCGTCTCGGGCAGGGGGAGTTCCTGGTTGCCGAAGCCGACGAGAGCGACGGAAGCTTCCTGCTCCTCTTCCCCACGGTGGCGGTGATCACCAACATCGACCGGGAGCACATGGACCACTACGGGACCGAGGAGGCCCTGGAGACGGCCTTCGTGGACTTCGCCAACAAGGTCCCTTTCTACGGGGCCGTGGTGGCCTGTCTCGACGATCCGAGAGTCCAGGCCGCGCTGCCGCGGATCCGCAAGCGGATCCTCACCTACGGCCTCTCGGCCCAGGCCGACGTCTCCGCCCGGAACGTGCGGCGGGAGGGAGGGGCCTCTCTCTTCGAGGTGATGCTCCGGGGGGAGCCGAAGCTAGAGGTATCCTTGAGCCTGCCCGGTGAGCACAACGTGCTCAACGCCCTGGCGGCCGTGGCCGTCGGCACGGAGCTGGAGGTGGCCCCGGAGCGAATCGCTCAGGCCCTGAGCGGCTTCTCCGGGGTGGACCGGCGCTCCCAGGTGATCGGCGAGGCTGCGGGCATCCTGGTGATGGACGACTACGCCCACCACCCCTCGGAGCTCCAGGCCACCCTACGGGGCCTCCGAGAGGCCTATGGACGCCGGTTGGTGGCCGTTTTCCAGCCACACCGCTACTCCCGCACCCGGGACCTCTTCGAGCGCTTTCTCACGGCGTTCTATGGCGCAGACGTGCTCGTGGTGACCGACGTGTACCCGGCGGGTGAGGCTCCCCAACCCGGCGCCACGGGGGAGGCCCTGGTGGACGGGATCCGGGTCCACGGCCACAAGGACGTGGAGTTTGTCGCAGAACCGGCCCGCGTGGCCGAATTCCTGGAGTCTCGTCTCCGGAGCGGCGATGTGGTGGTGACCCTGGGGGCCGGAAATGTGTGGCAGGTCGGCGAGGCGTTGCTGCGGCGCCTGCGGGGAGAGTGACGCGATGGCCAGGACCGTCCTCGACCGAATCCCGGAAAACGTTCGGGGCCGCACGGCCCGCAACGTCCCGATGAACGAGCATACCACCCTGCGGATCGGGGGCCCCGCCGACCTCGTCGTCTACCCCGCGGACCGCCAGGACCTCTGCGAGCTCCTGGCACGCCTCACCGAGCAGGAGGTTGCGTGGCTCCCCCTGGGCAACGGCTCGAATCTGGTGGTGCGCGACGGCGGGATCCGGGGCGCCGTCCTGAACCTGTCCGAGGGGTTCACCGGGCTGGAACGCGGGAACGCTCCCGATGAACCCCCCCGGCTCCGAGCGGAGGCGGGAGTGCCCCTGCGCCGCCTGGTGCGTTGGTGCGTGGAACAGGGGATCGCCGGCTTCGAGGGCCTGAGCGGGATCCCCGGCGCCGTAGGGGGCGCCCTCGCGATGAACGCCGGTGCCTGGGGGTCGAGCGTCGGCGATCGGGTCGTCCGGCTGGAAACGGTAGACCCGACCGGCGGGGCCCACGTTATCGAGCGAGAGGCCCTGAATTTCGCCTACCGCTCCCTGGAGCTGCCCGAGGGGCACGTGATCGTGGCCGCGCACTTCCAGGGGATGCAGGCGGGGAGCGAGTCGGTCAAGGAGCGCACCCGCGAGCTGTACCGCCGCCGCCGCGAGACCCAGCCCACCCAGGAACCGAGTGCGGGCAGTGTGTTCAAGAACCCCCCGGGTCGGAGTGCCGGGCAGCTGATCGACGCGTGTGGCCTCAAGGGGGTCCGGGTGGGCGACGCGGAGATCTCCCGGGTCCACGCCAACTTCATCGTCAACCGGGGTATGGCCACTGCCGGCCAGGTGGTTTCCCTGATGGGGATGATCCAAGAGCGGGTGTACATTCGGTACCAGCTGAAGCTCGAGCCCGAAGTCCGAATCATCGGCGAGTGGGAGAAGGGCAAACTCAGGATCCAGGAGTGACCGTGAGACGAGTGGCGGTGTTGATGGGAGGGCGGAGCGCCGAGCGCGAGGTGAGCCTGCGCTCGGGTGCGGCCGTGGCCGAGGCCCTTCGGGGGCGAGGCCGGGAAGTGCTGGAGGTGGATGCCGGGCGGGACCTGGCCCACCGCCTCGAAGAGCTGCGGCCCGACGTCGCCTTCGTGGCTCTGCACGGCCGCTGGGGAGAGGACGGGACGGTCCAGGGCCTCCTGGAGATGCTCGGAACCCCCTACACCGGCTCCGGAGTGCTGGCCAGCGCCCTCGCCATGGACAAGGGGATGTCCAAGGTGGTGTTCCGCGCCCTCGGCGTGCCCACCCCCGACTTCCTGGTCCTCGCCCCCGGCACCCCGGCAGAGAGCCTCGAGCTG
>CAZYJP010000351.1:0-2949 GCA_964647795.1 uncultured Thermodesulfobacteriota bacterium | reverse complement strand
TCAGCCGGCTCTCCGACCGCCGGGACCTCCTCCCTGGCTCGCCGAGGACCTCCCCCGCGAGGTGACCGAGGCGGTGGACCGGGACGTGGCCGCGATCCAGGACCCCGAGGTCCGGGAGGCCGTGCGCCAGACCCGGCTCCGGGCGGAGCAGATCCGAAGATTCAGGGGGGACCGAGCAGGAGGGACGCCTCCGCAGAGTAGCGGGCGTCGGGGGCGTGGAGGAAGAGGGGGCTCCTGACTTCGAGCCCCTCTCCGCCCCCTCGAATGCAGCGCAGGAGCACGAGGCTGGCTGCCGCCCCCTCCCGGGGGTGGACCGGCCGGAGCACCTTGGGCTCCAGCCCGGCCTCCCGACACCGGGCCAAGAGGTGCGGCAGGCGCGCTGCCGGGTACACCGCACAAAACTCCCCCCCCGTCCCCAGGAGGTAGGCGGCGGCCTTCGCCACGTCGGGCAGGGAGCACGCCACCTCGTGCCGGGCCAGGGCCGCCGCGGGCTCGGGGCTGACCCGGCCCGCCCCGGGGGGCCGATAGGGGGGGTTCGAGAGCACCCGCTCGAAGGACTGGGGGGCAAAGTGCTCCCGAACGCGGCGCAGGTCCAAGACCTCGAAGGAGGCTTCTCGCTGACGGAGGTTCCACCGGGCGCTCCTCCGAGCGCGATCCACCATGGTCTCCTGGAGGTCGATCCCGACCACCTCCCGGGCCCCCCCGAGGGCCAGGAGGCACAGGCTCACCACGCCGCACCCGCACCCCAGGTCCAGAGCCCGGCCCACCGGATGTTCCGAGGCGAAGCGGGCGAGCAGGATCGAATCGAGCGCGAACCGGTACCCCTTGCGCGGTTGGATCAGGCGGACCGTTCCGCCCAGGGCCGCGTCCGCGGTCTCCCCGGGCTGGAGTTGCCCCTCGGGGTCGCGGGCGCCTCCGGCCGACATCACGTCCGGCAGGTCTCCGTGTCGTCGAAGAGGGGGTTGATCACCAAGCCCGTGACCTGCTTCGGGAAGAAGAACGTGCTCTTCTGCGGCATGCGCTCACCCGCCTCGGCGACGGCCTTGACCTCCTCGACCCGCGTCGGGTTCAGGAGGAACCCCATCTGGAACCCGGGCTCCTCCCGGACCACCCGAACCAGCTCTTCGTGCCCCTTGACGTAGCTCAGGTTGCGCTGCTCCTCCTGGGCGACCTGGTCCACCCCGAGGAGGTTCTCCAGGATCAGCGAGTGCAGGACCGTGACGTCCAGGGTCCGCAGCACCGCCGCCATCCGCCCCTCCAGGAGCTCCTTCATGACCCCCTCGTCCCGAAGGGTCAGGAGCCGGAGCGTGTCGTCCCCCCGGGCCGCAAACCCGAAGGCGTGGGCTCGACCGCGCAGTTCCCTCATCCGCCCCATGAGGCCCTCCAGGGGCCCCGAGACCTCCTCCACGTGGAAATATCGCCGCAACCGATCCAGGAAGGCGTCCGGTCGGAACCTCTCCAGGCCGAAGACCGCCCGGTGGGTGGGCAGCACCGCCAGGCCCGGGGCGCTCAGGTTCGAGAGGTACATGAGCACGTAGTTCCACGGCTCGCGGCCCGTGTACCCCGGGGTCTCCTCCCGCCGCAGGTCCCGGTACTTCAGGGAGGTTTCGTAGCGATGGTGACCGTCGGCGATGAAGAAGCTGTTCGCGCTCAGCCCTGCCGCCACCGCACGGATCCGGGCGGGTTCGCTGATCCGCCACATCCGCGTCCGCGAGCCGTCTTCCATCTTCACCGTCATGAGGGGCGCCGAGCTCAGCGCGAGGGTCTCCACGTCGCGGAGGACCCGGAACTGCGGGTCGTCGTACAGGCTGAAGATCGGGCTCAGGTTCGCCCGGCAGGTCTGCATCAACCGAAGCCGGTCCGCCTTGGGGCCCGCCAGGGTCCTCTCGTGGGGCAGGTAGAGCCCGGACTCCGGGTCCTCCAGCCGCACCGCCGCGAGGAAGCCCTTTCGGGTCATCCGCTCGCCGAACTCCCCTTCGTAGTCCTGCTCCGTGTAGTAGATCGAGCACTCCGTCTCCTGGGTCAGGACCCCGATCGCCAGCCACTGGTGAAGGCACCGCCCGGCCCGCGTGTAGCGGTTCTCCACATCGTCGTCCCCGGGCAGGACCTTTCCGTAGTCCAGGCGGACGATGTTGTAGGGGCTCCGACGGTAGAGCCGCTCCTGCATCTCCGGCCCGATGACGTCGTAGGGCGGGGTCATTACGTCGTTCAAATCGGCGACATGCCGGGGGTTGAAGCGGATGCCCCGAAACGGAAGTACTTCTGCCATGGATCCTGCTCCTGAACGGGGGTGAAGGTCGGCGCGCTCTTGCTAACACAGAGCCCACCCCGGCGCAACGGTGGGTTCTGTCCGGTCGCGACGCGGGAGGCACCGTAGAAAACGCCCCCGGGAGGGGGGACCTCCGCGGGGGCGTTTTGTGAGAAAAGATCGGCGGCGACCTACTCTCCCACCCGGTCACCCGGGCAGTACCATCGGCGCTGAGGGGCTTAACGGCCGTGTTCGGAATGGGAACGGGTGTCTCCCCCTCGCCATAGCCACCGAAAAAAAGAACAATTCCATACCCAGGGGGGGTCGAAAGCGAAGTGTGCGTCCGAGGTACTCTTCGCGCGGGTTGCGAAGGACACGAAAGTGGGGTCAAGCCGCACGGCCCTTTAGTACCGGTCCGCTCCACGTGTTGCCACGCGTTCACGCCCGGCCTATCAACCTCGTCGTCTTCGAGGGGCCTTCAGGGGGATTTCTCCCCGGGGAGATCTCGTCTTGAGGGAGGCTTCCCGCTTAGATGCTTTCAGCGGTTATCCGTTCCGAACATAGCTACCCGGCGCTGCCCTTGGCAGGACAACCGGAACACTAGAGGTTCGTCCACCCCGGTCCTCTCGTACTAGGGGAGGCTCCTCTCAAATCTCCTGCGCCCGCAGCAGATAGAGACCGAACTGTCTCACGACGTTCTG
>CAZYJP010000350.1:0-2965 GCA_964647795.1 uncultured Thermodesulfobacteriota bacterium | reverse complement strand
TCGCCCCGCACGCACACGGCCACCGTCCCTGCGTCGGTCTCGAAGATCAGGGTCTTGGCGAACGCCGAGGCCGGTAGCCCGAGAAAGGCGCTGACCTCCTCGATGGTGCGCTGGTCGGGCGTCTCGACCCGCTCGAGGGGGCCGACTTCCGCCGCTGTCGGGGGCTCGGGCGGCCGCACTTCTGCCTTCTCCACGTTGGCCCCGTACCCGCAAGACCGGCAGGCCGCCACCGCATCCTCGCCGGACTCGGCCAGAACCATGAACTCGTGGGAGAAGCTCCCGCCGATGGCCCCGGAGTCGGCCTCCACCGGCACGAACTCGAGCCCGCATCGTTGGAAGATCCTCACGTAGGCGTCGACCATCTTCCGGTAGCTCTCGTCCGCTCCTGCGTCGTCCGCGTCGAAGGAGTAGGCGTCCTTCATGGTGAACTCGCGCCCCCGCATGAGCCCGAAGCGGGGCCGGATCTCGTCGCGGAACTTGGTCTGGATCTGGTAGAGGTTCATCGGGAGTTGCCGGTACGACCGGATCTCCCGGCGCACCAGATCGGTGATGACCTCCTCGTGGGTGGGGCCGAGGCAGCAGTCCCGCTCGTGCCGGTCCTTGAAGCGCAGGAGCTCCTTCCCGTAGAACTCCCAGCGCCCCGACTCCTTCCAGAGCTCGGAAGGCTGCACCGCGGGCAGGAGGAGCTCCTGGGCGCCGGCGCGGTCCATCTCTTCCCGGATGATCCGTTCCACCTTGCGCAGGACCCTCAGCCCCACCGGCAGGTAGGAATAGATGCCCGCCGCGAGTTTGCGGATCATCCCCGCCCGGAGCATGAGCTTGTGGCTCACGACCTCCGCCTCGGCGGGCTCCTCCTTGAGAGTGGGGATCAAGAGTCTCGAATAGTCCATGGAAACCTCGGGACGAAGGGCGAGCGTTGTGAACGACCAGCGTGTATACCCCAGTGCCCCGCAGCGCGGCAAGCCGGCTTGACCCATCCCCCGGCTTGGGGGAGAGTCTGGGCATGTCCGCGGGAATTCCCTCGTTTCGCCGCCTTGAGCTGCCTCACCCGACAGGGTACCGGCGGGGTGCGCCGTGAACCGCCCGGTCCTCCTGGTGCAGCCGCCCCACGCCAAGGCGTGCGAGCCCCCACCGGGACTCCTCGCCCTGGCCGGTCATCTGCGCTCCCGCGGCGTGGCGGTCGCGATGGCGGATCTCAATGTGGCAGTCCAGGAGCTGTTGATCTCCCGAGTGTCGTTGGAGGACGCGGCCAGGGCCCTGGCGAGTGCCGGGGTGGACGGCCCCCCCCTCTCGTCGGCCCAGCGGGCCGTACGCCGGGCACCTGCAGGGCTCGAGGCCCTGCGGCTTCCTCGGACCTACCGCGAGTGGACGCGATACCGGGCGGCGGCCGATTCCGTGACCGAAGGATGGGCAGCGGTTTCCCGGTCCCGCGGGGGTCGGTTCAGCATCTCTGACTTCACGGTGTCTCATCTCTCCCCCCTCTCCTCCTCCCACCTCTTGGTCGCGGCCCGGGAGCCGGCCTGCCTTCCCCTGTTCCCTGAACTTGCCCGGGCGGCCCACCCGCTCCTCGAGCGGGACCCCATGCTCATCGGTGTCTCGGTGACCTATCTCTCCCAGGCCCTCCCCGCCTTCGCGCTGGCCGGGTACCTCCGCGGCCTGGGGTACCGGGGAATGCTCATCCTGGGCGGGGGCCTGGTGACCTCCTGGGCGGGCCGCATGCATCCCTCTTCCCCGTTCTTCCAGGTATGGGACGGGCTCGTGGTGGGCCCCGGGGAGGCTGCCTTGGAGGATCTCGCCCTGGACCGGGCTCCGGCCGGAGCTCCGGGCCTCCTCGCCCCGGGCCTCGGGGTCTGGAACCCGACCCACGGCGCTCGCGGGCGGGTGGTGTGTTTCCGGCCCGACCCCGAGGGTCTTCCGTGGGACCGATACCTCTCCCCCGGGCCCATCCTTCCCGCCGCCACCGCCCGCGGCTGTTACTGGCGCCGATGCGCCTTCTGTCCCGAGGCCGCGCAGGACCGCCAGCCATTTCGCTCGGCCCGAGCCGACGCCCTGGCCGATGCCATTCTCCGGGCCCGGGATGCGGTGGGCGCGCACCGGGTCCACCTGACCGACGACGCCGTTCCGCCGGCGACCCTCAAAGGGCTGGCGAGGCGGCTCCGGGGAGAGGCGGTCCAGTGGTACGGTTTCGCCCGGCTGGAACGGGAACTCCTGGACCCCTCGTTTTGCGAAGAGCTCGCCCAGGGCGGGTGCGCTCTGCTCCAACTCGGGGTGGAGACGGCCTCTCAGCGGCTGTTGGACCGGATGGGGAAGGGTACCCGGGCCGACGAGGCAGGGCCCGTGATCCGCAACCTTACTGCGGTGGGTATTCGTACGTACGTGTACCTGCTCTTCGGCCTCCCCACCGAGACCCGGGCCGAGGCGGAACGGACGCTGGAGTGGGCCGCCGACCACGCCGCCTGGATCACGTTCGTGAATCTCGCCCTGTTCCATCTCCCCCGGGGAAGTGTGCTCGACACTCCGTCGAGGGAGGAGGCCCGCCCGGAAGACCTCTCCTTGTACCGCCGCGCACCGGAGGAAGGGGACTGGGGTCGCCCCGGGCTTCGGCGCATGCTCTCCGGTGCCCGGCGCCACCCGGCGCTGGGGGGGATCCTTGCCGCGGGTCCCCCGGGGTTCGGCTCGAATCACGCTGCGTTTTCGCCCCTGCCGAGGCCCCGGGCCGCATCCCCTTCGGTGGAGGGCGGGAGCTCCTCAGAGAGGGAGCTGGAGATGGGCTGACGTGGGGACGAGAGACAGGGCCCGACCGGGAGGGAGGGTCCTACGGCGCCTGGGTGGGGGCGTTTCTCAGGCGTCCACGGTCATCCCATCCCGGGCGACGAGCACTTCCCCGTCGAAGGCGGCGGCAGCGGCTGTCGTCCACGGTCATCCCATCCCGGGCGACGAGCACTTCCCCGTCGAAGGCGGCGGC
>CAZYJP010000349.1:0-2985 GCA_964647795.1 uncultured Thermodesulfobacteriota bacterium | reverse complement strand
TGGTGACCGGCCGCGACACCTCGGGCTTCTTGGCGGGCGGCATCGCGGCCCCGGGCAACGAGCCCTACCTGTGCCTCGACAAAGTGCGCTTCGTCGGGGACGAGGTCGCGGCCGTGGCCGCGGTGGACGAGGAGACCGCCGAGGCGGCCCTCGAGCTCGTCGATGTCCGCTACGAGGTACTGCCGACGGTGGCCGACCCACAGTCGGCGACCGTCGAGGGCGCGCCCCTGGTCCACGACGACGAGCCCGGCAACGTCTCCTTCGAGACCAACCTGGTCTACGGGGACGTGGACACCGGGTTCGCCGGCTGCGATCACGTGCGGGAGGACGAGTTCACGATGGCGGCAATCCGCCACGGTTTCCTCGAGCCCCACGCCGCGCTGGCCAGCTGGGACCACTCGGGAAAGCTGACCTTCTGGGGGTCGAAACAGAGCCCCTACTTCACGTACCGGAACATGGCCAAGGCCCTGGGCATCCCGATGAGCCGGGTCCGCCTCGTGCAGCCCTACCTCGGAGGCGGTTTTGGCGGCAAGAACGAGATGTTCGCCGTAGACTACTGTGCGGCACTCCTCTCCGTGAAGACCGGCCGGCCTGTGAAGATCGTGGCCAGCCAGGAGGAGGTGCTCTACGCCTACCGGCAGCGCCATCCGGCCCGCATCCGGCTCAAGACCGGCTTCCGACGGGACGGCACGATCGTCGCCATGAATGCCGAGGTGCTTGCGGACGGCGGCGCCTACAAGGGGATCGGCGCCCTGAGCCTCTACCTGATGTGCACCTTCATCGGGTTTCCCTACCGGGTTCCGAACCTGCGGGCCAGGGGCCGGCGGGTATATACCAACACCCAGACGTCCTGTGCCATGCGAGGCCATGGGGTACCCCAGGCGCGCTTTGCAGCCGAGGTACAGTTGGAGATGGCCGCCCGGGAGCTGGGCCTCGACCCCTTCGAGATGCGGCTTCGCAACGCTCTGGAGGCCGGAGAGACCACCGGGCACGGGTTCCGGATCACCAGCTGCGGGCTCACCGAGTGCCTCAAGGAAGCCCGGGCAGCGGCGGAACGCTGGCGTGCAGAACCACGGGGCACCGGGTCAGCCCGCTACCGGCGGGGCGTCGGGGTGGCCGCCTACGGGTACCTCTGCGGTCCCCGCATGGCCGGCCACAACACCTCGGCCGCCCTGGTCAAGGTGCACGAGGACGGCTGTGTCTCGCTGGTGTCGGGCTCAAGTGACTGCGGCCAGGGGTCCGACACCGTGCTCTCCCAGATCGCGGCCGAGGTGCTCGGCGTGCGCCTCGAGGACGTGCGCTACGGAACCCTGGATTCGGAGATCATCCCGGTGGACCCGGGGGTGTTCGGCAGTCGGGTGACCTTCATCACCGGCAACGCGGTCCGGCGCGCGGCCGAGGATGCCCGCCGGCAACTCGCGGAGGTGGCCGCCCGGATGCTGGAAGCCAACGCCGAGGACCTGGTCTTCCGGGACCGGCGCGTCTACGTGGCCGGCAGCCCGACCCGGGCGATCTCCTTCGGGAAGCTGGTCAAGACCGCCCAGTACTCGGGCACGGGCAAGACCATATTGGGCCGGGGGTACTGGGCCCCGGAGGGCATCGACGTGCCGCGGTTCGACACGGGGATCGGCAACCAGTCCGGGGCCTACTCCTTTGGTGTGCAAGTGGCGGAGGTGGAGGTGGACACGGAAACCGGCCGGGTGCGGGTGTGCCGGCTCGCCATCTTCCACGACTGCGGCCAGCCGATCAACGAGATGCTCGTGGAGGGCCAACTCGAAGGCTCGGCGATCGGCGGCATCGGCCACACGTTCACCGAGGAGATCGTCCGCCGGGACGCCCAGACCCTGAACCCCTCGTTCCTCGAGTACCGGATGCCCACCTCCCTCGACGCCTGCTCCGTGGAGATTGCGCACACCGACACCGTCGACGAGGTCGGCCCGTTCGGGGCCAAGGAGAGCGGCGAGGGCGTCCAAGTGGCGGTCACGCCCGCGCTGGTCAACGCCGTCCACGACGCGATCGGCGTGTGGTTCCGGAAGATCCCCATCACCCCGGCGGACATCGTGGCCGCTCTGGCGGCGGCCGAGGGCTCCGAAGGAGGACGGACGTGAGCCTGCCCGCGTTCCGCCACATCGCCCCGTCGTCAGTGGCCGAGGCATTGGCCGCCGCGTCAGAGGACTCCGCCTTCGTCGCCGGGGGTACCGACCTCTTCGTGCGCATGAAGGAGCGCCTGTGCAGCCCGCCCCGGCTGGTCGGGCTCACGGGCCTTCCGGAGCACGCCGGGATTCGTCTGGGGGAGGGCGGGGAACTCCGGATCGGCGCCGCCGTCCGGCTCGCGCAGGTCGCAGAGGACCCGGAGGTCGCAGCCGGCGCCTCCTGGCTGCGGGAGGCAATCTGGCAGACCGCATCTCCTCTGCTTCGCAACGCGGGCACCGTCGGGGGAAACCTCTGTCAGGAGAGCCGATGCTCCTACTACAACCAGCCGCCGATCTTCCGGAAGCGCTGGGGACCGTGCTTCAAGGCCGGAGGGGGCATCTGCCACGTAGCGAGGGGGAGCGACCGTTGCCACGCGGTCTACGCCGGGGACCTGGCCGGCCCGCTGACCGCGGTGGGGACCTCCGTGACGGTTGCCTCCCCAGCCGGTTCGCGCACCGTCCCCCTGGAGAGCCTGTTTACCGGGTCCGGTCTCCGGTCGGTATCCCTATCGGTCGACGAGATCCTCTCCGAGGTTCGCGTGCCCCGGCTCCCGGACGGTTCCGGAGCTTCCTACCAGAAGCTGCGGCTCCGGGACACGATCGACTTTCCGCTGGCAGGGGTCTCGGCCTTCCTGGAGTTGGAGGGACCGGGCCCGGGCGCCCGCTGCCGGGACGCTCGCCTGGTGCTGAACGCCGTAGGCCCGGCACCCATCGTGGTCGAGGAGGCTGGGGAGCGGCTTCGGGGCCGGGAGCCGACGCCGGAGCTGACGGCCGAGGCCGCCCGGCTCGTCCA
>CAZYJP010000348.1:0-2989 GCA_964647795.1 uncultured Thermodesulfobacteriota bacterium | reverse complement strand
CCCGATCCGCTGCCCGCCTTGCTCCTCGAGACGAGCGCGGGCGGCACCGGCTCCGTGGGGTCGACCCCCCAAGAGCTGGGGCGGCTCCTGGCGGAGCTACCGGAAACCTCCGGGGTCTGCCTCGACACCGCCCACCTCTTTGCGGCGGGGTTCCCCGTGCACACCCCGGAGGGGCGCGACGCCCTCCTGGCTGACCTGGACCGCCGCGTGGGTCTCGGGCGGGTGGGCCTCGTCCACCTCAACGACTCCCGGTCGGAGCTCGGGTCCCGTCGGGACCGGCACGAGAACCTGTGGGAGGGGAGGATCGGGCGCCCGGGTCTTGCCCTCTGGGTCGGCCACCCCGCCCTGCGCCACACCCCTTTCGTGCTCGAGACCCCCGGCTTCGACGAGAAAGGGCCCGACCGCAAGAACCTTCAGCGGGCAAAGCTGCTGCGGGGACGGTGACGGCGTCGCCGCCGTGAAGCGTCCCCGGGACTGGGCCAGCCTGGCGGCGACGGCTCGAGAGCTGAGCTCGCTGCTGGGGCCGACGCTGCAGAGCTTGTACACACCGGGGAGTCACCGGTCATGGGAGGTGGGTCGATGAGCTTCGCCTACGCCAATACAGCCCGCGAGATGGAAGTCTACGGCTACGACTCGGTGGTCAGGAGCCACTGCCGCATGTGCCACGGCGGCTGCGGCGTGCTGGTCTACGTGAAGGACGGCCGGGTCGCCAAGATCGCCGGCGACCCGGACTGCCCCATCAACCACGGCACCCTGTGCAGCAAGGGCATCGCCTCGACCCAGCTCGTGTACCACCCGGACCGCCTCACCCACCCGGTCAAACGCCTGGGGCCCAAGGGGAGCGGCCGGTGGGAACGCATCTCCTGGGACGAGGCCCTGGACACCATCGCCGGGCGCATGCTCCGGTACAAGGCGGAGTTCGGGGCCGAGTCCGTCGTGCCCGGGTACGGCACCGGCCGCGAGAACGAGGCGGTCGTCTACCGGCTCGCCAACCACTTCGGCACCCCCAACGTGCTCACCGCCGGCCACTTCTGCTACGGTCCGCGCATCGCCACGAGCATCCTCACCTGCGGCTCGAACCCCATCGCCGACTACGACAACTTCCCCAAGTGCATCGTGGTCTGGGGCAACAACGTGGTGATCTCCAACCCCGACTGCTACAAGGGCGAGCCCTTCTCCCAGGCGCTGAACGCCGGCGCCAAGCTCATCGTGGTCGACCCGCGGCTCACCCGGGCCGCGGCCCGGGCGGATCTGTGGCTCCAGCTGCGCCCAGGCACCGATGCAGCCCTGGCCTTGGGCATGGCCGACGTGATCGCGAAGGAGGGGCTCTACGACCACGATTTCGTGGCCAACCACGTGCACGGCTGGGAGCCCTTCGTCCAGCGGGCGGCCGAGTATCCCCTGGAACGGGTGGAGGCGATCACCGGCGTGCCCCGCGAGCTGGTCGCCGCTGCGGCCCGCCTGTATGCCACGGTGAAGCCCGGGGTCATCCAGTGGGGCGTGGCCATCGAGCAGCAGGTGACCTGCGCCGACAACGACCGGGCCCTCCTCTCCCTCATGGGGATCACCGGCAACATCGACGCCCCCGGCGGCCAGGTGCTCTTCCGCACCCCCAAGATCCGCAACGTGGCCGAGTTCGGAGCCCACAAGGCCCTGCCCCCGGAACAGGCAGCCAAGCGCCTGGGGGGGGACCACTTCCGGCTTGCGGGCAACTTCGCCATCATCAATCCCAAGTACGTCTGGGACGCCATCCTCACCGAGCGGCCGTACCCGGTGAAGATGCTCTTCCTGATCAGCTCCAACCCCCTGATGACCCGGGCCAACGCCACGGAGGTCCGCCGCGCCCTGGAGCGGGTGGACTTCCTGGCCGTGGCCGACTTCTTCCTCACCCCCACGGCCGAGCTCGCCGACATCGTGCTGCCCGCCGCCACCTGGCTCGAGATGGACTACCTGGGCGACTTCTGGAAGCGCCACGGATGGCTCCTGACGCGCCGCAAGGTCGTGCAGATCGGCGAGTGCCGCTCCGACCACGACATGCTCAACGACCTGGCCCACCGCATCGGACAGGGCGAGCACTGGTGGCCCACCTTCGAGGGCGGACTCGACCACATCCTGGAGCCCATGGGCATGACCTGGCAGGAGTTCAAGGCGCGGGATCGGGTGCGCGGCGAGGTGCGCTACCACAAGTACCGGGAGAGGGGCTTCTCCACGCCCACCCGAAAGTTCGAGCTCGCCTCCACGCTGCTCGAAAAATGGGGCTACGACCCCTTGCCCCAGTTCCGCGAGCCGCCCGAGAGCCCGGTGAGCAACCCGGAGCGTCATGCCCTCTATCCCTACACCCTGATCACCGGCGCGCGCCAGCCCGGCTTCTTCCACGCGGAGAACAGGCAGCTGCCCTGGGCGCGAGAGCTCCACCGGGAGCCCGTTGTGGAGATTCATCCGGAGACCGCGGCCCGGGAGGGCATCGTCGACGGCGAGTGGGTGGTGATCGAGTCGGCGCGGGGTAGGATCCGACAGCGGGCCAAGCTCACCGCGGGGCTGCGGCCCGACGTGGTGGCGGCCCAGCACGCTTGGTGGTATCCGGAGCGCGGCTCCCCCGGCTACGGCTGGGCCGAGTCGAACGTGAACATCCTCACCGACAACTCCCTCGCGAATTGCGACCCAGCGATGGGCGCGACCCACATCCGCAGCCTGCTCTGCCGGATCTACCCCGAGCAGGGGAGGACTACGCGATGACACGCTTTGGGCTGGCGATCGACGAGGCCCTTTGCTGGGGCTGCAAGACCTGCGAGGTGGCCTGCAAGCAGGAGAACCGCACCCCGGACGGCGTGCAGCTCATCCGGGTGGCCGAGGACGGACCGCGGCAGGTCGACGGGAAGTGGCACTTCTCGTATCGGGTCAACCGCTGCCGGCATTGCGACGAGCCCCCCTGCGTCGACGCCTGCCCCGTAGCGGCGCTGGGCAAGCGGCGAGACGGCGTGGTGGTGCT
>CAZYJP010000347.1:2768-3003 GCA_964647795.1 uncultured Thermodesulfobacteriota bacterium | reverse complement strand
CTCCGCCTCGAGCAGGGCGAGCCTCTCCAGCACCTCCCCCCGCCGCCCCTTGTGGCGCCGCGGGCGGTGGTCCAGCACCGTGCCCCCGCCCAGGGTGAGGGCCGGTGAGAACTGCCGCAGCACGAACCGGTCCCCGGGGCAGGCCACCACCCGTGCAGGGCCTCGGAGCTGCGCATACCCCCCTTCCCCCGGCCACAGCTCGTCCCGGTCGAGGAGGGCCACCACCACCGGAACC
>CAZYJP010000347.1:0-2758 GCA_964647795.1 uncultured Thermodesulfobacteriota bacterium | reverse complement strand
TTTTCCCCGCTCAGGCACTGACGGTGCTCACCGGCTGCAGGTGGTCGATGTGCAGGCGCACACGGTCCCGGTCGGTGAGGGGCCGCCCGGCGCCCGGCAGCAGCTCCACCCGGGCGTCGAGCATGTGGGTGGTTTCGAGGGAGCCGACGTGCACCACCGTATCACCCCGAACGAGCTCCGATACCTCGAGCCCGCTGAGGTTCAGCGCGGTGCGCTGCCCGGCCGCCGCCCGGTCCACGGCCCTGCCGTGCACCTGGACCCCGCGGACCTTTCCCCGCGAGCCGCCGGCGAGAACCTCCACCTCGTCGTCCTTGCGCACGGCTCCCGAGATCACCGTGCCCGTCACCACGGTGCCGAAACCCCGCATGGTGAACACCCGGTCCACAGGAAGGCGGAAGAGCCCCTTGGTCCCCCGCTGGGGTACGGCCCGGGCCAGGGCGTCCAGGTTGTCCACGAGGACCCCCAGGCCGTCCCCGGTCGTTGACGAGACGCACACGACGGGGGCTCCCTCCAGAAAGCTCCCGGCCAGCACTGCGGAGATGTCTTCCCGGGCCAACTCCAAGAGCTCTTCGTCCACCAGGTCCGCCTTCGTGAGGGCCACGAGGCCCCCCTTCACCCGAAGGACGGAGCAGATGTCGAGGTGCTCGCGGGTCTGGGGCATGACCCCCTCGTCCGCCGCCACCACCAGCATCACCAGGTCGATCCCGCTCGCCCCGGCCACCATGTTCCGCACAAACCTCTCGTGGCCCGGCACGTCCACGATGGACAGGTCGATCCCGGAGGGAAGGGCGAGGTGGGCAAAGCCCAGCTCGATCGTAATCCCCCGCTCCTTCTCCTCCTTGAGGCGGTCGGGATCGGTTCCCGTGAGGGCGCGGACGAGCGATGACTTGCCGTGGTCGATGTGCCCTGCGGTGCCGAGGACGACGCGCTTTTGCGCAACCGGATCCATGAGGCTTCCTAACGTTTCGATCTCGCTTCGCAAACCGCGCCGGGACGGCAAAAAACCGCTAGGATGCTAACAGACCCCCCCGGGGCCCGCAAGGACTTCGGCCTAGCCCCCGAGCTTCCGGGCGGCGCAGCATACCGCGCCCACCTCTCTCCCGAGGTGGCGTCTCGGAGGGTGCCCATCTCAGCGCCCTCGAACAGCCAGGAGGCACCCAACCAGGACGAGGCCACCGCCGAACAGCTGGAACGGGCCGGGCCACTCCCCGAGGATCGCCGCCCCCAGGATCCCCGCATAAACGGGCAGCAGGTTGTAGAAAGCCATGGCCCCCGGCACGCCGAGCCTGCGCACCCCTTGGTTCCAGGCGAGAAAGGCCAGGAACGACGGCCCCAGACCGATGTAGAGTATTCCCAGGACGAGGCCCCCGTCGAACGCCGGGGGCCGAGCCAGGCTCTCCCACAATGCCGGGGCCGCGAGCACGGGGATCGCCCCCAAGGTGGAGACCGCGGTCACCCACACGGTCGACCGGCGGGCGAGGAGCGACTTACCGAGCAGCGAGTACACCGCCCAAAGGAAGACGGCCGCCAGGACGAGCAGATCTCCCGGGTTGAACTGCATCCCGCGGACCATTCCCCAGGATCCGCCGCTCAGCACCACGGCGACGCCGCAGAGGCTGACGGCCGCGCCCAGAACCTGCCCGGGCCTGAGGGGTTCGGCCCCCAGCGCCCTGGCGAGCAGCAGTGTCACGAGGGGACCGGTAGCGTTGACCAGCCCCGCGTTGAGCGCGCTCGTGTACTGCAGCCCGGTATACAACAGCACCTGAAAGCCCACGACCCCCGTGAGGGTCATCCCGGCGGCCAGCAGCCAGTCTTGGCGACTTCCCGACTCGCGGCGCGCCGACCCGTGGAAGAGCAGGGCGAAGGGCAGGGCTGCCACCGCTGCCCGCAGTCCGGTCAGAGTCCAAGGACCGACGGCATCCCGGAGGGCCCGCCCGAGGACCACGTTGCCCGCCCACAGCAGGGTGGCGGCGTTGACCAGGAGAAACGCCCGAATCGACGAGCTCACGCGAATACGGTCTCCCTGCCCCGCGCGGGGATCTCAAGTGCCGCTCCACCCCGGCCGAAAGGAACGCTCATGCCGCAATTCCTGGTTCACTCGGGCGACGTGGATCCCGCCACCCGGACCGCCTCCCTGCACGGCGAGGAGGCCCGACACTTGGTGCGGTCGCTGCGAGCGACCCCCGGGGACCCGATCATCCTCTTCGACGCCGAGGGGCACCGTTGGCTCGGGCGCACAGGAGCCCTCACCCGGGACTCCGTCTGCGTGGAATCTCTCGAGCCCCTTCCCACCAACGAGCCGGGGGTCGCCCTTGACCTCGTCCAGGCACTACCCAAGGGGGAGCGCTGGGAGTGGATCCTGGAAAAAGGGACCGAGCTCGGTGTCCGCCGCTTCCTCCCGGTCCTCACGCAACGGACGGTCGTGCGCGTGCCCCCGTCTCGCGAGGCCGACAAACTGCACCGCTGGCGCAAGATCGCCCGGGCCGCAGCCAAGCAGTGCGAACGGGCCCTGGTCCCGGAAATTGCCCCCCCTCGGGATGCGGAAGTGGCCCTGCGCTCCCTGGGTCCCGTCCCCCCGGGAGAGCTCCGCCTTGCCCTCGTGGAGCGGCTGTCCCCGGAGCCCGGCGCCCGCCCTCCTCTCCCCGTGAGCCGGGTCGTCGTGGCTGCGGGCCCGGAGGGGGGCTGGTCTCCCGAGGACCGCAGTGCCCTCACCGCCGCGGGGTTTCGGCCCTGGGGTCTTGGACCGCGCATCCTTCGC
>CAZYJP010000346.1:0-3005 GCA_964647795.1 uncultured Thermodesulfobacteriota bacterium | reverse complement strand
CTCCTGGACCAGATCCGCGACGAGTACCCCTTCTCCCGCTTCGCCCCGGAAGCCGAGCTCCTGTCCGCAGACATGGCATACCAGCAGAAGAACTACGAGGAAGCCGCGGCCGCTTACCGCTCCTTCGAGGAGCTCCACCCCACCCACCCGAGGGCGTCCTATGCCCTGTACCGCCGGGGGCTCGCCTACACCGCCGTCAGCCTTCCGGAGGACCGGGACCAGAGTGGCACACGGAACGCCGTGGGAGCCTTCGAGAAGCTCCTCCACGCCGACCCCGGGAACGAGCACGCCGGCGATGCGCGCGTCCGCCTGGAGGAGCTCCGGGCACGGTTGGCCGCCCACGAGCTCTACGTGGCCCGGTACTACCTGCGCAGGAAGAACTACAGCGCCGCACTGCAACGGCTGGAAAACCTGGTCCAGGAGTACCCCGATGCGCCCCAGCGCGATGAAGCCCTGAGGCTGGCGTTGGAGCTGTACGCCAAGACAGGGGGTCCGTCCCGCTGACCGGGGTTGCCCAGGGAATCCGCCGCGGCCCGCGGGCCCACGGCGGTGCGATGCCGATCGTCCCAGGGCCGGGAGGCTGGGTTGGCCGAAGGGAGGAGTGCCTTGGAAGCGGCGATGATCGAGCTCTACCAGCTGGGCCGGGAGGCCTTCGAGGAGGGGCGCACCGAAGATGCCGAGCGGTTCTTCGGCAAGCTGGCGGGCATCGGGTGCCGTTTCGCCGACGTGCTCAACATGCTCGGCACCATCGCGTTCGAGAGGGGCGACTACCGGGAGGCCCAGAGGCACTTCGAAGAGGCCCTCCAGATCAACCCCCGCTATACCGAGGTGCACCTGAACCTCGCAGTGACCCTGAACGAGATCGGCGAGTACTCGTCCGCCGAGAGCGCCTTCGAACGAGCCCGAAAGGTTTCCCTCGTCGAGGACGGCAGGGTCGACCCCTTCGTGAAGGGGCGTCTGGCCAACCTGCACGCCGACGTCGGGGAGATCTACCACGGCCTCGGGATCCACGAGGACGCTGTCGCGGAGTACCGGAAGGCCCTGGAGCTCGGCCCGCACTTCCCCGACCTTCGCACGCGGTTGGGGGTCCTCTTCCGCGACATGGGCGACTACGAGCGGGCCATTCAGGAATTCACCCAGGTCCGGAGGGAGCACCCGGACTACTCCAACGCCACCATCCAGCTCGGAATCACGTTCTACAGCCGCGGTCAGACCGAGCTCGCAATCGAAGAGTGGAACTCGATCCTCCAGCGGGAACCGAACAATCCCAAGGCACTCATGTACCTGCAACTCGCGGAGCGGGACCAGATCTGACCCTGACGGTCCCCCCGCTCCACCTTTCCTCCCGACATTTCCTCCCGCGGAAAGTTGACCCCGGGCGAAGGCAGGCGCATACTGGCGTCATGATCGGCCATGGGGGCGATCTGGTTTCGACGGGGATGCTGAAGCCGGCGGTCGCGTGCCGAGGTGCCCGTAGGCCTCGTAAAACAACGGGCAAAACGATAGCTGCCGACAACTACAGCTACGCACTCGCCGCCTAAGGGCGACGACGTCCGACCCATTCAGCCTGCGGGGTGGACTCGGACGACAAACTAGCAGGATAGCCCCGCCGAGGCGCTCCCCGGCGGCGGGGCAAAACGCAGGGGAGATCGCGGGGCCGGGATCCTGTCCGTGGGAGCCCGACCTCTCTAAAACAAACCGCGGAATACGCACGTAGTGGCTCCGGTAGAAGGTCTTCGGACGGGGGTTCGATTCCCCCCGCCTCCACCATTTTTTCAGGGCAGCTATGGCTGCCCTTTTCCGTTGGAAAAGGCCGAAAACCAACGGTTTGGCCTCTCGGTTCAGATGCTCCCTGGGCCCTCCTGAAGAGCGTCTGTCCAGGGCTAAAGATCGCTATCCGCAGGGGGGATTGGGTACCCCCGTCTCGAACCGCAAGGACTTCTGGACCTGGATGTCCCCCTGCCGTGGTACCCGCTTCACAGAGACCGCCCTCTTCGCAATCCCTCGCCCCCACCAGCAGCGGCCCTCCACCTTCTCGTCGATCCAACCCAGCAAAAGGCCAATGCTCTTCTGCTGCTGCGTCCCCTCATGGCGCCCCCCTGGAGAGCATGATCCCGCCGAGCGCGGCGCAGCTCTTTGCGTGGAGCCTCCCACCCCAACCACTTCCACCTCTTGGTGCGAACGGGGGAAATTCCCTTGCCGCGGATCATGCGGCGACTCATGACGGGGTAGCCGTACGGGCGACTAGCGGTAGACCTCGTCGTGGCTGCCGATGTCGAGCAGCGTGATCTCCTTCTTGGAGACGAGAAGTGTCAGCGTGACGCGGTAGCTGTAGGTCAGGCGGACCGCGTGGCACCCCGCGAGGCGGCCCCCCAGGGGGTGCAGTCCCAGGCGGGGTTGGAAGGGGTCCCTCTGCAGCGCGTCGAGCAGCTCGCCCAGGCGCGGCCTCAGGTCGGGGTGCCGCTTGAGGAACTTCTTCGCCTGCCGCAGGAACGCTTCCGACGCGACGAGGCGAAACACTACTCCTCCTCGTCCAGCGCCTTCAGAAGCTCGTCGGCGGTCCTGAAGGTCCTGGTCCTTCCTGCCTTCACATCCTCCAGCGACGCGCGGACCCGCGCGTAGTGCGCCTCCCTCTCGGCGGCCACCAGCTCCTGGTAACGCTCCTGCGAGACCACCACGTACTGGGGCCGGTTGTTGCGGATCACGTGGAGATCGCCCTCGGCGATGAGGTCGTCCACCGCAGCAATCCCGCGGCGCTTGATCTCCTGGGCGGGGATGGAGTTCATGGCGATACTCCTTTCGGTACGCGATCGAGTGCCGAAAATTCTACCCTTGCGAGTCTCGCCCCGCAAGGGCCCTCTTCAGCCTCGGTCCCCCTCTCCCCGGGCCTCCCCGTGTCCCGCCAGGGCCCGACCTCGCCGGAAATCTCAGAAGCTTGGCATCGCCCTCCTCAAACCTTTCCGGTCCTGGGGCGAATCTTGGCTGGGAGGTCCCGTCGGTCCCGG
>CAZYJP010000345.1:0-3019 GCA_964647795.1 uncultured Thermodesulfobacteriota bacterium | reverse complement strand
TCTGGAGCACTGCGGGGCCCGGGGGACGGTGGAACCCGGGACCGGGTGGACCGACCTCCTTCTGAAGCCGGGCCACGAGTTTCGGGTGGTAACGGGCTTGGTCACGAACTTTCACCTGCCGGAGTCCACCCTGCTCATGCTCGTCTGCGCCTTCGGGGGCACCGACCGGGTTCTTGCCGCCTACCGCCACGCCGTGGAGTCGGGGTACCGCTTCTACTCGTACGGGGACGCGATGGTGATCCTGTGACGGGCGCAACCCCTCCCTCCTTTGCGCTCCTCTCCCAGGACTCCTCCGGGGCCCGGCGGGGTCGCCTGCAACTCCTCCACGGCGCGGTGGAGACCCCGGCCTTCATGCCGGTGGGCACGCTGGCCACGGTCAAGGCCATGACCCCGGAGGAGCTTCGGGGGGTGGGGGCCGAGATGCTCCTGGCCAACACGTACCATCTCTACCTGCGGCCGGGCCACGAGGTCATTCGCGAGCTCGGGGGGCTCCACCGGTTCATGCACTGGCCCGGGCCGCTCCTCACCGACTCCGGGGGATTCCAGGTCTTCAGTCTGGCGCCCCTGCGGAAGATCTCGGAAGAGGGGGTAGTATTCCGGAGCCACCGGGACGGCTCCAGGCACCTTCTCACCCCCGAGACCGTCGTGGGCATCCAGGAGGCCCTCGGCTCGGACGTCATGATGGTGCTCGACGAGTGTCCTCCCCACCCGAGCCCCCGCGAGTACCTGGAACGTTCCCTCGAGCTCTCCAACCGCTGGGCGGTGCGCTCGCTGGAGGCCCGGGCCCGCCCGGAACTGGCGCTCTTCGCCATCGTCCAGGGGGGCATGGAGCCCGACCTCCGGCGGCGGGCCGCCGAGCTCCTGCGGGAGCACCCCTTCGATGGGTACGCCGTGGGGGGCCTCTCGGTGGGCGAGGGCCAGCAGATCATGCTCGAGACCTTGGAGGCCACCACGCCGCACCTCCCGGTTTCCAAGCCCCGATACCTCATGGGGGTGGGCACCCCCCTGGACATTGCCGAGGCGGTGGGACGCGGCGTGGACCTCTTCGACTGCGTGCTTCCCACGCGCAACGCCCGGAATGGAATGCTCTTTACTTCACAGGGGAGACTTGCTATAAAGCACGCTCGTTTCGAGCGGGACCCCAGGCCCTTGGACGAGGCTTGTGGCTGCTATACCTGCCGCCATTACTCCCGTGCCTACCTGAGGCATCTCTACCAGTCGCGAGAGATCCTGGCCTCCCGCCTGAATACCCTACACAACCTCTATCATTATCAAGCACTGATGCGCCGCATCCGGTCGGCCGTGGAGTCCGGCAGCTACGCTCGGTTCCTGGCCGAGTTTCGGGAGACGGAAACCCGGGCGCCCGAGGCGTGAACCCAGAAGACAGCAGGAGGAGACCCGATGCTTCCTTTCCTACCCGACGTGGCCCACGCCATGGGATCCCAAGGCGGAGACGCCAGCCAGACCTTCATGGGGCTGATGCCCCTGATCGCGATGTTCGCGATCTTCTACTTCCTGCTCATTCGGCCCCAGCAGAAGCGGGCCAAGGACCACAAGGCCATGATCGAGGCCCTCCGGCGCGGCGACGAGGTCATCACCTCGGGGGGGATCCACGGCAAGGTGACCGGCGTGACCGATGACGTCGTCACCCTGGAGGTGGCGCCCAACATCAAGGTCCGGGTGCAGAAGCATGCGATGGCCACCGTCCTCAAGCGGGGCGCCGAGTGAGAAGGGCGTGAGCCCTCTGGGCCCGCCGGACGGTTCGGCGGGCTTCCTGTTTTTGCGTCCAGGCGGTCTCGCCGCCCTGTGCTCGTGAGGAGCTGGCTTCCATGAACCTGAGTCTCAAGTGGCGAGCGACGCTGGTGGCCGCTCTCGCCGTGCTGGGGGTTCTCTTCCTGGCCCCGACGTTCCTCGGTCCGGAGGCGAAGCTTCCGGGCTTTCTCCCCCAGGAGCGCCTCCACCTGGGCCTCGACCTTCAGGGGGGTATGCACCTCGTTCTCGAGGTCGAGGCGCAGCGGGCGGTGGAAAACTCCCTGGAGCGGGTCGCTGGGGAGCTTCGGGAGAGCCTTCGGGAGAAGAGGGTCCGCGTCCGGAGCGTCGAGGCCCAGGGCGCCGAGTTGCGGTTGACTGCCCGCGACGCCGAGGCTGCCGAGGCCGTGCTCGACCTGCTCGAGAAGGACTACCCCGGGCTCCAGGTCCGGGGCAGGGCCGAGGGCGAGACCGGTGTGACCCTGACGGCGGCCTTTACCCGGGACGAGTCCGACCGGATCGAGGAGTACGCGGTCGCCCAGGGGATCGAGACGATCCGCAACCGGGTGGACGAGTTCGGCGTTTCCGAGCCGGCCATCGTCCCCCAGGGGGACCGCCGCATCCTGATCCAGCTGCCGGGCATCCGCGACCCGGAGCGGGCGATCCAGCTCATCGGGAAGACCGCCCAGTTGGAGTTCCGCCTCATCGACGAGGCGGTCACCGCAGAGCAGGCCCTGCGGGAGGGTCCGCCGGCGGGCTCCGAGATCCTCAACGAGCACGAGGTGGACGCCCTGACCCGCCAGGTGCTGCGGCGGGTGCCCCACCTGGTGCAGAAGCGCGTCCTCATGACCGGCGACGTGATCACCGACGCCCGGGTGCAGATCGATCCCCAGTTCAACGAGCCGTACGTGACGCTCCAGTTCGACGCCCGCGGGGCGCGGGTCTTCGAGCGGATCACGGGGGAGAGCGTCAACCGTCGGCTGGCCATCGTGCTCGACGGCGTCGTCCAGTCCGCCCCGGTCATCCGGGAGCGCATCGCCGGGGGCCGGGCCCAGATCACGGGCCGCTTCAGCATCGACGAGGCCCGGGACCTGACGATCGCGCTCCGGTCCGGCAGCCTGCCCGCGCCGGTCTCGATCCTGGAACGGCGCACCGTCGGGCCCTCCCTGGGCCGCGACTCGATCCGGGCGGGGTTCACGGCCCTGGCCGTGGGGGGAGCCCTGGTGCTGTGCTTCATGGTGCTCTACTACCGCTCCGCGGGGGTCATCGC
>CAZYJP010000344.1:876-3034 GCA_964647795.1 uncultured Thermodesulfobacteriota bacterium | reverse complement strand
ATCAGCGCCGGCGAGGTACACCTGCCCGGCCGCCCCAAGGACCCGGCCGGGGTGAAGGCGCTGGCCATCCTCGCGGCTCGGTCCTTCGCCGGGTTCCGGCCCGGGGGCATGAAGGTCGTGGGCGGGGCGGTGATCCTCGAGCCCGGGCTGACCGAGGGGGACTTCGCGGAGATGGCTCGGGCCGGCGTGCGCACCGTGGGGGAGATCGGGCTCGGGGGGGTCAAGCGGCCCGAGGATGCCCGGCCCATGGTGGAGTGGGCGAAGGCGCACGGGATGACCGTCCTCATGCACATGGGAGGCACTTCGATCCCGGGGTCCTCCACGGTGACCGCCGCCGAGGTCCTGGCGACGGGTGCCGACGTGGCCTGCCACTCCAACGGTGGTCCGACGGCCGTGAGCCCCGAGGAGATCTCGGCCGTCGTGAGGGGCAGTCGGATCTTCGTGGAGATCGTCCACTGCGGAAACCCGAAGATGGCAGTGCATGCCGCTCAGGAGGCCGTGGACGCGGGTGCGCTGGACCGGGTGATCCTGGGTAACGATGCGCCCTCGGGCACGGGAGTCATCCCCCTCGGCATCCAGCGGATCATTGCCCACCTGGCGAGTCTGGCCGAGGTGGACCCCGCCGTGGCCATCGGGTGGGCGACGGGCAACACCGCCCGGTGCCACAAGCTCGCACAGGGGCGCATCGCCGTGGGCGCCCCTGCGGACCTCGTATTCTGCGACGCCCCCATGGGTTCGGTGGGAGGCGATCTGCTCTCTGCCTACCGTGCGGGCGACACCCCGGGAGTGAGCGTCATTCTGGTGGACGGGGAGGTGGTGGTGAGGAAGAGCCGCAACACCCCCCCGGCCAAGCGGGATGCGGCGGTGGTGAAGGGGGCGTGACGGGTGACGCGTGAGACGTGAGATGTGAAACGTGGGCACCCATAGGTCCCATCGGACCCCAACCGACAACGGGCCCCCCATGAAGATTCTTCCTGATCGCTGCACCGCCTGCGGGCGGTGCGTCGCCAACTGCCCCCTGGGATGCGTGGCCCTCGTGGACCGGGTGGCCGTGATCTCCCCGGACTGCGTGGACTGTCGGGTGTGCCTGCGGGTGTGCCCGGAAGGGGCGGTGGCCGAGGAACTCCCGGCGGACGACGCCCGCGTGACCTGCGGTTCCTGCCCGGTGGCGTGCCGGGTGCCCGAGGGGGGTACCGGGGCCTGCCAGCGCTACACCAACGAGGGCGGCACCCTGGTGCGCAACGGGCCGCTGCGCACCTTCGAGGAGGTTCGGGAGGTCGTGGGACCCGACTGGGAGCCAGCCATCCGCGAGCCCCTGGTGACCGGCATCGGTGCCGGCACCACCTACCCGGACTGCCGGCCGGCCCCGTTGATCGTCAGGGGGGTGAGCCGCGGCGTGGACGTGGTCACCGTCGTCACGGAGACCCCGCTCTCCTACAGCAGCGTCAAGGTGAAGATCGACACCGACGCCTACCTCGGGGAGGAGGGGGCGCCGGTTCTCGCCGGCGGCGAGAAGATTGGTCACGTCACCACCGAGGAGTACGGGTCGAAGATCCTCTCCGTGGGGGGAGCCAACACCCTCACGGGGCTCCACGGCTTCCGGGCCGCCCGGGTCATGACCGCCCTGGCGAACCGGGAGCGGGTAAAGCTGCGGGTGGAGGGCGGGAGCCGGCTCGAGCTCCAGGCCGGGCGCGCGCCCGTCGTGGACGGCACACCCATCGGCAGGATGCGGGTGCGGTGCGGGAGCGCCACCCTGGGGCTCTTCGCGCCGCTGCTCCTGGAGGCGGCCGACGAGGTCGTCGTCCTCGACAGCCACCTCACGGGGCTCCTCTCCGAGCACGCGGCGGGCCGCTACCTGGGCACGGAGCCCTCGGGGGTGCGCCTACGCTTCCGCCGGAGCACGCCGGGGCGGTACTTCGGCGACCACGGCAGGGGGTGGGGAGGCACGTCCGTCACGGATCCCCGGGAGGTGTTCGCCCCGGAAGGCCTGCAAGCGGTCCGGCCCGGCAGCCGCATCCTCGTCACCGAGACCACGGGGCAGCAGGCCGCCTTCTACCGGGTGGGGGAGAAGGGGACCCTGGTGGAGGAGGAACCGCCGGAAGCGGCGCGTCGCGCCGTGGCGGCGATTGCCGAGACCTGCCAGGAGAGCCGGGTCTCG
>CAZYJP010000344.1:0-866 GCA_964647795.1 uncultured Thermodesulfobacteriota bacterium | reverse complement strand
GCACCTCCTGATCGATCAACAGCCATGTTCCGGGGTGAGCGGAACATGGCTGTTTTTCTAGGTTAGATCTTACTTGACCAGCGTCAGGTTATAGAGACCTGCAATGCCCCAGCCGTCGGTCATATCGAGCGGCGGCACGGGCGGGAGCGCCCGTGCCGGGGTGACCAGACACCCGATCCGCCTCACCCGGGCCGTGCACGCCCGAAAGGCTCACCTCACCGTGGGGGGAGCGCCGACCTTCCTCCTGCCAGGAGGAGGGATCAATTTCATGGTGGATGTGGAACGGGTCCTCAGGGGAGTGTTCACCTGGGTTCCGACACCCGCCCTGGTGATCCCGGTGGAGTACACCATGCGCTGGGAGGACTACGAGGCCATGGGCGGACACCTGGAGGCAGTCAAGCCCGTCGAGGAGGCTCTTGTTCGCCGCCGCCCTTGAGTCGCCGGCGCAGGGCGCCCCGGACCCCCGGATCGAGCCCTTGGGCGGAGGGCGGCTGCGGGTGGAGTGGGGCCCGGTGAGCCTGGTGCTCGCCGCCCGCCGCCCCGGGGGAAGAATGCCTCCCGGCGGCCTCGAGGAAGCCGGAAACCGGGCTCTCGGAGTGCTCGAGGAGCTCGCGGCTCACCGCCGACTCCTGGCGGTCGACGTGAGGCGTATCCGCCACATCGATGGGCTGCCCCCGGTCACCCGGACCCTGGTGGAGGTCACGCGTCCCTTCGCCGACGAGTCGGTGACACCCCTCATCGCCGTTGCCGGTGTGGTGGCCGACGCCGTTGCGGATGCCCTGGCCGAGTGGGGCGCCCCCTGGGTGGCGGTGACCAACGGGGGTGACGTGGCCCTGCGCCTCGCTCCGGGGGAGTCGGCCTCGGTG
>CAZYJP010000343.1:0-3036 GCA_964647795.1 uncultured Thermodesulfobacteriota bacterium | reverse complement strand
GCTCGGAGGACTACCGTGCCCTGGCCCGTGAGGTCGCGGAACGGATGGCCTGAAGGCGCGGCGGATGCTCGCGATGAACCCGTCGGGGGGACGCCAAGGGGCCGGGGGTCGGCGGAAAACCTCTTGACGGGCGCCGCGGGAAGGGGGTACGGTTCGGTCCACGGTCGGGGCAGGGTTGTCCGCCCGCCCGTGCGATGGCGGCTGCGACGTGGAGGGAGTGGCTGCAGCCGGCGCCGCTCCCTCGTTGCGTGAAGAAGCCGCGGCGACACCGGACACTCCGATGGCGTAGAAGTGCAGAGCGGCAGGGCTCGCCCTTTCCGTCTGGGGCTTTCGAACCATCGCCAGTGCACCACATGGGTCGGAAGCACCCAGAGTCTGAAAGGAAAGGAGGTGTGAGCCATGGCAAAGGGAACCGTGAAGTGGTTCAACGACCAGAAGGGTTACGGGTTCATCTCCCAGGAGGACGGGCCCGACGTCTTCGTGCACTTCAGCGCCATCGAGGGTGAAGGTTTCAAGACCCTCACCGAGGGGCAGGCAGTGGACTTCGATGTGACCCAGGGGCCCAAGGGCGCCCAGGCGTCCAACGTTCGCCCCGCCTGATCGCCTCACCGGTATCGAGCCCAAGGCCGGACCCGCGGAGAGGGTCCGGCCTTTTCTCGTAGGCCGCCACGAGTGGCGCCGGAGGACCGGAGAGCCAAGGCGATCCGGGAGGCGAGGGGAGCGGATCCCCCGTTCTTCGAGAGGAGGGGAGAGGCATGGAAGCAGCCATACGCAGCGTGGCAGAAAACGTGGCCCTGGTCGCCGAGGCGTTCGCGGTGTTCTTCATCATCCTCGGCTTCGCCCAGGCGACCTACACCTTCGTGCTCAAGGGGCTGATCCGCCATCGGACCCACCGGGCCCTGGTGGAGGCGCGAAACGAGCTGGGCCACATGCTCTCCCTGAGCCTGGAATTTCTCATCGGTGCCGACGTGCTCCTCACGGCCATCTCCCCGGGTTGGGATGAAATCGGAAAGCTGGCGGCGATCGTGGGCATCCGGACGGTCCTGAATTTCTTCCTGATTCAGGAGCTCCAGGTGCTCGGAGGTCGGAACGGCCGGGAGCTCTACCGGCCCCTGGGAGCGTTGACGGTCATGCTTCGCCGCCGGCGTCCTCCGGCTCCGTGAGCGAACGGGGCCAGGCGTTGGCCACGGCCTTGACGAGGGTGGCCAGGGGAATCGCGAAGAACACCCCCCAAAAGCCCCAGAGGCCCCCGAAGAGCAGCACCGCCACGATGATGGCGATGGGGTGCAGATTGACGGCCTCCGAGAAGAGCCACGGGACGAGCAGATTGCCGTCCAGGGCCTGGATCACCACGTAGGTGATCGTCAGGTAGCCCAGTTCTGCGCTCCACCCCCACTGGAAGAAGGCGATCAGGATCACCGGGACCGTCACGGCGACCGCACCCACGTAGGGGATGATGACCGAGAGCCCCACGAGCGCCCCGAGCAGCATCGCGTAGTTCAGGCCGAGCACGGCAAAGGCCACGTAGGACGCCACTCCCACGATCAAGATCTCTGCGAATTTCCCTCGCACGTAGTTGCCGATCTGGAGGTCCATCTCCTCCCAGACCCGCACGGCGACGTCCCTCTCCTTGGGAAGGTAGTGAAGCAGCCAGCCAAGGATCTGTTCCTTGTCCTTGAGGAAGAAGAACACGAGGATGGGCAGGAGAACCAGGTACACGAGCAGCGTGAAGAACTGGGACAGGGAAGCGAGGGAGACCGAGAGAAGGGACTGGCCCAGCCGTGTGACGCTCGTCCGGATGGCCGCGATGATTTCGACCACCTGCTCTTCGGTGACGAAGTTCGGGTAGCGCTCGGGCAAGAGCAGCAGGGCCCGCTGGCCCTTGGCAATCATGTTCGGCAGTTCCTGGACCAGTTGGGTGATCTGCTGGGACAGGAGCGGTGCGAGCCCGAGGATCAGGAAAAGGAGGAAGGCGAGGAAGACGGTGAACACCAGGTAGACCCCGAGGCGCCGCGGGACGCCCCGGCGCACCAGGGCGTCCACGAGGGCCTCCAGGAGGTACGCGAGCACCACGCTCGCGAAAACGGGCGCGAGCATCCGCCCCAGGAGCAGTACCACCGCGAACCCGAGGGTCAGCAACACGGCGAGAATCACCGCCTCGGGGTGGGAGAAGTACTTGCGGCTCCAGCGATGCAGGATCGGGTTGGTCACGTGGTCCTCCCCTGTCGATGAGAGGCGAGAGGTTGGGGAAGGGCAGTACGGTCGTCGACTCCGGGGAAGACCTCGGTCCCCGATCTGGCAGGGTGCTGAAAAACCCCCGCCCTGGGTTTTTCAGCGACGGCTTGACTCGCCCCGTCCCGGGGCTCGCCCTCCGGGCGCGCCGACGGCGCGTCCGATTCCCCTGTCCTGGGGAATCGTCTCGGCGACGGCCCCTTCGAACCCTCACAAATCACTGCGCTTTTCAAGCTCCGTGATTCGGCGCCCCATCCGTGGGGCGGGCCGCAGGCCGTTTTTCAACAGCCTCTAGGGCGAGAAGGGCCACGCCCAGGGGATCAGGGGTACAGCCAGGAGGACGAGGAGGACCTCCAGGGGTAGCCCCACCCGCCAGTAGTCCCCGAACCGATACCCGCCCGGGCCCATCACGAGCACGTTGTTCTGGTGGCCGATGGGGGTGAGGAAGGCGCAGGAGGCGCCCACCGCCACCGCCATGAGGAAGGGGTCGGGGCTCAGGCCCAGCTCGATTCCGAGGCCCACGGCGATGGGGGCCATGACCACCGCGGTGGCGGCGTTGTTCATGAGGTCCGAGAGGGTCATGGTCGCCACCAGGACCGCGGCCAGCACCAGGTGGGGGGGGAGCGCCCGGGAGAGGTCCCCGATCCGGGCCGCGATCCAGGCGGAGGCGCCGGTCGTCTCCAGCGCGCCGCCCACGGGGATGAGCGCCCCCAGGAGGACCACCACCTGCCAGTCGATGCTCTCGTAGACTTCCGCCGGGGGCAGCACGCCGGGATTAGCCAGAACCCCGCACACACCAGGGTC
>CAZYJP010000342.1:0-3051 GCA_964647795.1 uncultured Thermodesulfobacteriota bacterium | reverse complement strand
GACCCCGGAGGTTCCCCTCCTGACGTCCGCGGGGCAGGAGGTGGCGGCGAGAGCCCGCCGAGGGGCCTGGGCGGGACCGGTCCCCGCTCTGCGCCGGCACGCGCTGCGCTGGCTCTTCCAGTTGGCCTTTCTGCCACACGAGGCGTTTCTCACGCTGGACGCGATCGCGCGCACCCTGGTTCGCCTGGGCGTGACCCGGCGAAACCTCCTGGAGTGGACGACCGCCGCCCACACCTCGCGGCTGTTCCAGGACGGGAGCGGGTATCTCCGAACCTGGATCCGCATGGCGGCGGCGCCGGTCTCGGCCGGTCTCCTCGCGTGGGCCATCGCCGCGACCAACCCCACTTCCCTGCTCGCCGCCGCTCCGTTTCTGCTGGCCTGGATGCTCGCGCCCCACCTCGCCTGGCGGATCAGCAAGCCGGAGGTGGTCACCGAGAGGCTCGCCACCCCCGAGCAGCGCTACCGTCTCTCGTGGCTCGCCCGGCGGACCTGGTTCTTCTTCGAACAGTTCGTGGGGCCCGACGACCACTGGCTTCCGCCGGACCACTTCCAGGAGTCGCCCAAGGGCGTGGTGGCCCACCGCACTTCCCCCACCAACGTGGGTCTGGGGCTCCTCTCGGCCCTCTCTGCCCACGACTTCGGGTATATCGGCAAGCTGCTGCTGGCCTTTCGCGTGTCGCAGGCCTTCGAGAGCGTCGATCGCCTGGAGCGGTACCGGGGCCACCTTCTCAACTGGTACGACACGCGGACCCTGAGGCCCCTGCACCCGCGGTATGTCTCGACGGTGGACAGCGGCAACCTGGCGGCCAGCCTGGTGGCCCTGAGGCAGGGATGCCTGGAGGTGCTCGAGGCGCCCGTGCTGCGCTGGGAGCAGTGGCAGGGCCTCCTGGATACGCTCTCGGTGCTCGCGGACGACCTGGAGCGCATGAGGGAACCCGCCCGCACAGTCTTCTCTCGCGTGCGGGCGCATCTGGGGGAAATGCGTCGGCAGATCCTCGCCGTGCGGCACGACCGGCTGCGCTGGCCACCGCTGTGGGAGACCCTGGCCGCACGGCAGGTCCCGGAGCTGGCCCGGCTGCTCGGGGGCCTGCTCGACCAGGGCACGGCGGGCATGTCTGCCAGCGAGTTGGACAGCCTGCGGCACTGGTCGGAACGAATCCGGCGTCAGTTGCACAACACCCTGCGCGAGCTCCGCACCCTGACTCCGTGGCGCTTCCTGCTGGCGCACGTGCCTGAGTTGCTGCGATCCGGGCCGGACGGTGGGCTGCAGCAGGCCTGGCAAACCCTGCGGGGCCGGCTGGAGGCAACGGAGAGCCTGGTCGCCTCGGCCGGCATGTACGAGACACACCGGGAGGGGCTGCGTGATCTGGTACTGCGGACCCGTCAGGGCCCCGGCTCGGAAGCGGAACGCGAACGGGCTGCGGTCTGGCTCGAGGAGCTCCTGGGGTCGCTCCGGACGACCGAGAATGTGACGCGGGAACTCGTAAAGCGGTACACGGACATCATCGCACGGGCCGAGCGCACTGTGGCCGCCATGGATTTTCGATTCCTGTTCGATTCCCGGCGCAAGCTCTTCACCATCGGCTACAACGTCGACGCCGAGCAGCACGACACGAACCACTACGACCTGCTCAGCTCGGAGGCCCGGGTCGCGAGCCTCCTGGCCATCGCCAAGGGAGATGTGCCCCAGGCTCACTGGCTCCACCTCGGCCGTCCGGTGACGCAGCTGAACGGCTCGCGAGCGCTCCTGTCCTGGAGCGGAACCCTGTTCGAGTACCTGATGCCCCTGTTGCTCCTCGAGGAGCACCCGGGGACGCTGCTCGCCGAGAGCGACCGGGCGGCGATGAAGTGGCAGGTCGCGTACGGGAGGCAGAAGGGGGTCCCCTGGGGCGTCTCGGAATCGGGCTACTACCGGTTCGACACCCAGCAGAACTACCAGTATCGGGCCTTCGGGGTGCCGGGCCTCGGGTTGAAGCGCGGCCTGGAAGAGGACCTGGTGGTGGCGCCCTACGCGTGCCTCCTGGCCCTCCCCCTCGATCCCCAGGAGGTGATGCACAACGTCGAGCGCTTGATCGAAGAAGGGCTGCTCGGGGGGTACGGTCTCTACGAGGCCGTGGATTACACGCCGTCGAGGCTGACCCTGGGCCAGAAGAAGGCGATCGTGCGCTCCTACATGGCGCACCACCAGGGCATGATCCTCGTCTCCCTGGGCAACTATCTTCACAAAGGCCCCATGGTGCGCCGTTTTCACCGCGACCCCTCGATTCGCAGCGTGGAGATGCTCCTCCAGGAGCGGATCCACCATGCGGCCCCCCTCGAGAAACCCCACCCCTCCGTTTCGGAAGGCTCGCTCAAGGAACGCAGGGCCGCCCGGCACGAACCGTGGTCTGCGCCTCTCGATGCGCCGTTCCCGCTCGCGCACTTCCTCTCGAACGGCACCTACGGCGTGTTGATCACGAGCGGGGGCGGCGGCTACAGCCGGTGGGGAGACGTGGATCTCACGCGCTGGCGCGCCGACACGACCGGGGACGACTGGGGCACCTGGGTCTACCTCCGGGACCTGAAGGCCGACGCCCTCTGGTCGGTCGGCTATCAGCCAACGGGGACCGGGCTCCAGGGCAGGACGGTCACCTTCTCGGCCTACAAGGCGGACCTGCGGTGTGAGCTCCACCAGATTTCCGCCTCGACGGAGATCGCCGTCCATCCCGAGGACCCGGTGGAAGTGAGACGGGTCGTGCTCACCAACAAGAGCTCGAGGTCCCGCCTCCTGGAGGTGACCAGCTACGCGGAGGTGGTGCTTGCCCCCCAGGACACCCGTCACCCCGCCTTCAACAAGCTCTTCATCGAGAGCCGGTTCCTCGAGGACGGCAACGTCCTGCTGTTCTCTCGCCGTCCGCGCGACCCGGAGGAGGAACGCCCCGTCCACCTGGCCCATCTGCTGGTTCTGAAGGAGGGGGCCGCCAAAGGGGGGCGTGAGACCGATCGGGCCCGCTTTCTGGGGCGCGACGGCACCGTGCGCAGGCCTGCGGCGCTCGGCGCCGCGGGCGAGGG
>CAZYJP010000341.1:0-3058 GCA_964647795.1 uncultured Thermodesulfobacteriota bacterium | reverse complement strand
ACTCCACGCTCTCGACGCGGTCCTCCATCCAGGTGCGCAGCTCGCGATAGGGGGCGTCCAGCTTTCGCGCCCACCGGATGAGGGGATCCTGGGAGGCCTCCACCGCCGCCCGGCCGCCCTCCCCCACCCGGATCCGCGTCCCGGGCCGGGAGCGCTTCGCCGAGCGCACGAGGGCCTCCCAGCGGTCGGGGCCCTCCCGAGTGAGGAGGAGCACCTCGGCCCGGCCCCCCGACTCCTTCCGCCCCCAGAGGCGCGCCGGGATCACGCGCGTGTCGTTCACCACGAGGAGGTCGCCGGGCTCCAGGAGCCCGGAAAGATCCCGGAAAACCCCGTCCTGCCAGTCCCTCCGGCCCCCCGGGCCCTCCCCGTCCCGGCGCACCACCAGGAGCCGCGAGGTGTCTCGCGGCTCCGCGGGGGTCTGGGCGATGCGCTCGGGGGGGAGGCGGTAGGTGAAGTCGCCGGGTCTCAACGTCTCCGTGTCCCAGCTTCTCAGCGGGGTATGCCGGCCGCCTTCAGATACTGGAACAGGTCCCCCTCCGGGGAGAGGACCAGGACGTCCTTGTCCTTGAAGGCGGTGGAGTAGACATCAAGGCTCCGGGTGAAGGCGTAGAACTCCCGGTCCCGGTTGAAGGCTTGGGCGTAGATCCGGGTGGCCGCGGCGTCCCCCTCGCCCCGGGTGCCCTGCGCCTCGCGGTAGGCTTCGGCCAGGATGATGGCGACCTCCTTGTCCGCCTGGGAGCGAACCTGGCGGGCCACCTCCTCGCCCTCGGACCGGTAGAGGTGGGCCTGCCGGGTGCGCTCGGCCTGCATCCGCGCGTACACGGCCCGCTCGTTGGCTTCGGGCAGATCGGCCCGCTTGATCCGCACGTCCACCACCTCGATGCCGAACTGTCGGGCCGAGACCGCGGTGCGCCGGGTCACGTCGGCCATGACCTCGGGCCGGTTGGTGGCCACGATGTCGATCAGATCGTACCGCCCCAACTGCTCGCGAACCTGGGAGTAGATGATGTCGTCCAGGCGTGCCTGGGCGCCCATCTCGTTCCGCACGGTCTGGTAGAAGGCCAGGGGGTCGGAAATGCGCCACCGGGCGTAGTTGTCGACCTTGAGGTTCTTCTTGTCCCGGGTGATCAGCTCCCGGGCCGTCGCGTCGTATTCCAGGTAGCGCGAGTCGTAGTACGTCACGCTCTGGGCCACGGGGATCTTGAAGTGGAGACCCGGTCCCCTCGGCCCCCCGACGGGCTTCCCGAGCTGCAGTACCAGCGCGGTCTGGGTCTCGTCCACCACGAAGAGCATGTTGCTCCCCGCAATCACGGCGACAACCGCAAGGATGCCTAGTATTTTCAGGATGTTCGAGTTCATGTCAGTTGCCCTCCTTGGAGGTGAAGGCATCCAGCGGGAGCACCGGCAACACCCCGGGGCCCCCCTTCCCGTCACCCAGGACGATCTTGGCCTTCGAGAGCACCTCGCCCATGGCATCGAGGTACAGCCGCCTCCGGGTGATCTCCTTGGCCTGCTCGTACTCTTCCAGCAGAGCCGTGAACCGGGCGGCGTCGCCCTCGGCCGCCGCGATCTTCGTCGCCCGGTAGGCGAGCGCCTGGTTCAGGCGCTCCGCGGCCTCTCCCCGGGACTTGGGGAGGATGTCGTTGGCGTAGGCCTCAGCCTCGTTCCTCAGGCGCTCCCGATCCTCCCGGGCGCTCGCCACGTCGCGGAAGGCGTCGATGACCTGGTCGGGCGGGTACACGTCCTGGAGCCGCACGTAGTCCACCCGGATTCCGCCCTGGTAGAGGTTGAGGGTGCTCTGCAGGAGCTCCTCGGCCTCCACCTGGATCTTCTCCCGCTGCTCGGTGAGCACGTCGTCCACCAGATTGCGGCCCACGATCTCGCGCACCGAGGCCTCCGACGCGGCCCGCACGGCAGCGTCGGGGTCGCGCACCCGGAAGAGGAACTGCTGGGCGTCGCTCACCCGGTACTGGACGATGAACTCGCAGGAGACGATGTTCTCGTCGCCGGTAAGCATGAGGGCCTCGGCCGGAACCCGCTGGAAACGAGCCGGCGGACCGGCGGCCACGGTGCGGAAACCCACCTCCACCCGGCGCACCTGGGTCACCTTGGGCTTGAGGACGCTCTCCACCGGGTAGGGGATGTGCCAGTGGGGCCCCGGCCCGGTCGTGTAGGCGTACTTGCCGAAGCGCTTGACCACGCCCACCTCGTCCGGGTTCACGATGTAGATCCCCGTCGCGGCCCAAACCAACAGCGCCAGCACGACGACGATCCAAACGGCCCCGCCGGGGAACTTGCCCCGGAAACGCCCCTTCAGCTCCTCAAGAATCTCCATGGGGTCTCGGGCGCCGCCGAAACCGCCCTCTTCTTTCCAAGACATCGAATCCTCCGCTGTGGATGGTCTGGTTCGCTCCCGCGAAACCCTACCGGGCGGCCGCCGGGGCGTCAACGCATTTCGGAACCCGCCCCTTGGGCCGCTCCGCCGAGCCCCAACCGGGCCAGACGGCCATGGCGGCCCCGATCTGCAAGACCCCTGCGGGCCTCACGGGGCTTCGTCGAGGAGAGCCTTCAGGCGCCGGAGATCCTCCCACGCGCGGCGCTTGGCGGCCGGGTTGCGCAGAAGATAGGCGGGATGGAAGGTTGGGAACACCGTTCGGCCTCGAATCTGCGCGGGCCTTCCTCGAAGCCGGGAGATGGGGGTGGTGGTGTCCAACAGGCGCTGGGCTGCCACGGCGCCCAGGGCGCAGACGGCCACGGGCCGGATGGCGTCGAGCTGCCTCCAGAGGAAGGGAAGGCAGGTCTCGGCCTCATCCGGGTGCGGTGTCCGGTTGCCCGGCGGCCGGCACTTCACGACGTTGGCGATGTAGACCCGTTCCCGGTCGAGGCCGATGCTCCGGAGCATCCGGTCCAGGAGCTGACCGGCCCGGCCCACGAAGGGCTCCCCCCGCCGGTCCTCCTCCTCGCCGGGACCCTCCCCGACGAACACCAGCCGGGCCTCGGGGCTGCCGACGCCGAAGACCAGACGGGTGCGTCCCTTGGCCAGAGCGCAGCGCCGACA
>CAZYJP010000340.1:0-3061 GCA_964647795.1 uncultured Thermodesulfobacteriota bacterium | reverse complement strand
CCCGACGGACGCCCTGGTGGTCCTGGGGCGGGCGCTGGGCGACCGCCGCAGGGCCGCCGAGGCCCTCCACCCCATCGCCTCCTCTCTGGGCACGGGAGTGGAGGACTGCGCCCGCCAGGTGCTCCAGGCCCTGGCACGGAAGATCGCCGACGCAGCCGCGGCCTTCGTGGACGAGGTGAACGCCAAGCCCGTCTACACGATCCACGAGCTCCTGGAGGGGCACAAGGTCCGCCCCCTGCGGGCCGTGGCCGTTGGGGGGCCGGCCCGAGCTATCGCCCCCTACATCGAAGCGGCGCTGAATCTGCCCGTGCACGTGCCCAACCACTTCGACGTCGCCAACGCCGTGGGCGCGGCCCTCGCCCGCGTGACTCTCGAGGTAAACCTGGTGGCGGACACCGGCCTGGGCACCCTCACGATCCCCGAAGCCGGGGTGCACCGGCGGTTGACCGGCTTGTGTTCGCTCGAGGACGTCCGCGCCGAGGCCGGGGCGGCCCTGATGGCCCTGGCGAGGGAGAGCGGGGTCCTCGACCCCGACGCCCGGCCCGAAGTGGTCGAGGAGGAGAGCTTCTGCATCGTGGAGGGCTTTTCCACCGTGGGAAACATCCACCGTCTGCGGGTCCAGATCCGTCCCGGGATCCTGGGAAGGATCGAGTGAACGGTGAACAGTGAACAGTGAACAGAGAGCGGTGATCAGTGAACGGTGAGCGGGGAACGAGGACCGAGGAACGGTGAGGGGTGAACGGGAACGAGTGAAGCGCGAGCCCGGAGTGCCGTTGGGCGTCCCGCCCCCCGCTCACCCGTCACGCCTCACTCGTCACCCGTCACGCCTCACGTGTCACGTGTCACCCGTCACCCATCACGCACCACCCATCACGTCTTACTCATCACGCCTCGCGAGGAAGAAATGCCATGAAACACCTCAAGGCCCCCCACAAGACCGGCATCGTCTTCTTCCCGGCGTTCGACTGGGCCATCTCCCCCACGCACCCGGAGCGGGAGGAACGGCTCCTCTACACCCGGGATCAGCTCTTCGAGGAGGGGATCCTGGACGTGGAGGGCATCGAGGAGTACAGCCCTCAGGTGGCCTCCCTGGAGGACATCGAGCGGGTGCACACCTGCTTCCCCTCCAGCCGCCGGGTGGTCAGCCCGTCTCACCTCATCTCCGCCGGCGGGGCCATCACCGCTGCCCGCAAGGTGCTGGAGGGCTCGGTGGAGAAGGCCTTCGCCCTGGTGCGGCCCCCGGGGCACCACGCCCGCCGGGTCGTGCACGGTCTCCGGGGGTTCTGCATCGTGAACATCGAGGCGGTGATGATCGAGCACGTGCGCCGTCACTTCGGCAACCTGCGCGTGGCCGTGGTCGATACCGACTGCCACCACGGCGACGGCACCCAGGACATCTACTGGCACGACCCGGACACGCTCTTCATCTCCCTCCACCAGGACGGGCGCACCCTCTACCCGGGCACCGGTTTCCCCGACGAGTTCGGCGGCCCCAACGCCTACGGCACCACCCTGAACCTGCCCCTGCCGCCGGGCACCACGGACGAGGGCCTGCTCTACGTGCTCGACCACTGCGTCCTGCCGATCCTGGAGGACTGGAAACCCGACTTGGTGGTCAACTCCGCCGGGCAGGACAACCACTTCACCGACCCCATCACCGACATGTCGATCACGGCCCAGGGGTACGCGGCCATCACCCGCCGGCTCAGGCCCCACGTAGCCGTCCTGGAGGGGGGCTACTCGGTCCAGACCGCCCTGCCCTACGTCAACACCGGCATCCTCCTGGCCATGGCGGGACTCGACACCAGCTGGCTCATCGAACCCGACTACCGGCCAGACCTCTTCCAGGAGAGCGAACGGACGAGGGAGTACCTGCAGAGGCTCTCGGAGCTCATGGTGGAGAAGTACCGGAACCGGCAAGCGCTCCGGGAGAAGGCCTTCGCCGGCCGGGCCCACCATGAGGAGACTCGGGAGGTGTTCTACGACGGGGAGGGAATCAGCGAGAGTCAGAGGGAAAAGGTACGCCTCTGCGAAGAGTGCGCCGGCGTGGTCTCCCTGGAGAGCCAGGTGAGCGGCCGGGGAGGGCTCCTCACCGTGGAACTGCCCCGTACCTGCTGCCTGCACTGCCGGGAAGAGGGGGAGGGTCTCTACGGTCGGGCCGGGCTGGGCGACTTTTCGCTCATCGAGCTCCACGACCGGGAGGCGGACCGGGTGGACCGGAAGAGCGTGTACGAGGAGGGTTGAGCTGCCCGCCCTCGACCTTCGCCCACTGGTCCTTCAGGGTGACGGTGCGGTTGAAAACCGGCGCGCCGGGGCGGGCGTCGGGGTCGCAGCAAAAGTACCCGAGGCGCTCGAACTGCACCACGTCCCCCGGGGCCGCCCCGGCCAGGCCCGGCTCCAGGCGGCAGTCTCGCAGCACCTCCAGGGAACCGGGGTTGAGGTCGGCGAGAAAGTCCCCGCCGGCGCCGGGGTCCTCGCTCCGGAAGAGCCGGTCGTAGAGGCGGACCTCGGCGGGGACCGCGTGCTCCGCCGAGGCCCAGTGGATGGTGGCCTTCACCTTTCGCCCGTCCGGGGCGTTGCCCCCGAGGGTGGCGGGGTCGTAGGTGCACCGGACCTCCACCACCCGGCCCTCGGCGTCCTTCACCACCCCCGTGCACTTGACGAAGTACGCGTAGCGCAGCCGCACCTCCCGCCCCGGGGTGAGCCGGTGGTACTTGGGGGGGGCGTCCTCCCGGAAGTCGTCCTGCTCGATGTGGAGGACCCGGGAGAAGGGCACCCTCCGGGTCCCGGCCGTCGGGTCCTCCGGGTTGTTCACCGCATCGAGCTCCTCGACCTGCCCCTCCGGGTAGTTCTCGATGACCAATTTGAGGGGCCGGAGCACGGCCATGCGCCGGGCCGCCGTCCGGTTCAGGTCATCCCGCACGCAGTGCTCCAAGAGCGCGAGGTCCACCGTGGAGTCCCGCTTGGCGACCCCGATCCGGTTGCAGAACTCCCGCAGCGCCGCGGGGGTGTACCCCCGGCGCCGGAGCCCCGAGAGGGTGGGCATCCGCGGGTCGTCCCA
>CAZYJP010000339.1:0-3072 GCA_964647795.1 uncultured Thermodesulfobacteriota bacterium | reverse complement strand
CAAGGGCCCCGCCCGCCGCGAGGGCGGCGGCCAGTTCCCCGAGGGCGCGTTCCGCCATGCCGTAGACGAGGTAGTCGGCCTTTCCGTCCACCAGCACCGAACCTCGAACCTTTTGCTGCACGTAATCGTAGTGCGCCAGGCGGCGAAGGCTCGCTTCGATCCCCCCCAGCACGACCGGGACGTCGGGGAAGGCCTCCTTGCACCGCTGGGCATAGACTACCGAGGCGTAGTCGGGCCGGTGACCCGGCTCGCCGCCGGGGGAGTACTCGTCGCGGTTTCGTCGCCGGCGGTCCGGCGTGTAGTGGGCGACGATGGAGTCGAGATTCCCGGCGGTCACCCCGAAGAAGAGCCGGGGCCTGCCGAAGCGGCGGAACTCGTCCGGGCCGGTCCAGTCCGGTTGGGCGAGGATGCCGACCCGGTAGCCTCGGGCCTCCAGGTAGCGTCCGATCAGGGCGGCGCCGAAGGCCGGGTGGTCGACGTAGGCGTCGCCGGTGACCAGGACGACGTCGAACACGTCGCCTGGGTGCTCGGGGAGCTCGGGGAGGAACGAAGGGGCAGGAGGCATGGAGACGGGTACCTCGGAGGGGGAGGGGAGGCTGTAGGCTACGGAGAGGCCGCCCTCTTGTCAACGTCCGAAGGCGCACACAAGGATTTCCATGCATTGACAGGTAAACAAGCCGCTGCTAAGGTCCGCTGTTATTCGGGATTCTGCGTCGAGGGGAGAGCGGTCATGAAGCTGACCACGAGGAGCCGTTACGGGGTTCGGGCCGTCTTCGATCTCGCCTACCACTCGGCCGGCGAGCCGGTGCAGATCAAGACGATCGCCGAACGCCAGCGCATCGGTCTCCGGTACCTGGAGCAGATCTTCCAGCAGCTCAAGAGCGTCGGCATCCTCGGGAGCAAGCGGGGGCCTTCCGGGGGGTACTTCCTCCTCAAGAGCCCCTCGGACATAGCCGTCTACGACATCGTGGCTGCTACCGAGGGGCCGATCGAGCTCGTGTTCTGCGCCGGCGAACCGGGCGAGGAGGCCCCGTGTGACCTTCCCCGGTGCGACCAGAAGGGTGAGTGCGTCGCCGGAGAGCTGTGGGAGGAGCTCGGGGAACGGATCGCCGAGGTCTTCCGCAGCACCACCATCCAGGACCTGTGCCGGAAGGCCGAGGCGCTGGGCATCGACCGGGCGCAGAGCTCGCGCCTGATGTTCCACATCTGAGCCCGCGCGATGAGGCGTGATGGGTGATGGGTGACGCGTGACGTGTGACGCGTGCCTGGGTTTTCAGGTTCCAGGTTCCGAGCTCCCTGCCCCAGCCTCCCCTTGTCAGGGGTCCCAGCGGGCCCCGTCCGGTCCTACCCGGCCGTCTCCCGGCTGAGCCCGCTTCAGCGGCCGGCTACCGTGAGCCCCCGGTCCCGCAGGAACGTCTTCACGTCCCGAATCCGGAGCAGCCGGAAGTGGAAGACGGAGGCGGCCAGGAGCACTTCCGCCTTCCCCTCGACGGCCGCTTCGTAGAAGTGCTCGAGGGTGCCGGCGCCCCCGGAGGCCACGATGGGGAGCTTCACGGCCTCGGCAACGGCGCGGGTAAAGGGGATGTCATAGCCGGCCTTGGTGCCGTCGCCGTCCATGCTGGTGGGCAGGAGCACCCCGGCCCCCAGTTCCTCGCAAAGGCGGGCCCAGGCCACGCAGTCCATCCCCACGGGTTTCGTCCCCCCCGCCACCACCAGCTCGAACCCCGAAGGCATGGCGGGGTTCCGGCGGCCGTCGATGGCAACGGTGATGCGTCCTGCGCCGAACTTCTTCGCCGCCCTCGCCACGAGCTCCGGGTCCTTGACGGCGGCGCTGTTCATCGAAACCTTCTGCGCACCGGCTTCGAGCACCAGTTCGATGTCCTCCAAACTCCCGATGCCGCCGCCCACCGTCAGCGGGATCGTGATCTCCTTCGAGACCTCCTTCACCCACTGGAGGCGCGTCTTGCGGTTTTCCAGGGTGGCGGCGATGTCGAGCATGGCGAGCTCGTCGGCCCCCTCGCTCTGGTAGAAGCGCGCGTTCTCCACCGGATCCCCGGCATCTTTGATGTCCACGAAGTGGACCCCCTTGACGACCCGGCCCTCCTTCATGTCGAGGCACGGCATGATGCGGATGGGTTCCATGAAGATCTCCTCTTCGGGCGGTTGGGAAGGGCGAGATCCTAACCCAGGTGCGCCCGGTAGGCCTACAAACAGTTGACGTCGCTTCCGAGCGAACCGGCGAGGTCCGGCAGCGCTTCGTTCCGGCCACTGTCAGGTGACGAGCTCCCGGATGAAGCCTTCCCGGGCAGCGCTCAGCGGCAGTCTCGCTGCCGCCGCCAACCACAGCTCATGGGTTGCTTCATGAAGCAATATGCGAAGCAAAGGAGGCTCTCTGCATCACGGCTTGCTCAGAGATTGCTTCAACCGCCATCGGGCGGCCTGCCCGTGTCCATCCGGCGCAATCAAGTCCTCGGCGGCGAGCTCCCGCAGGATTCGGTACGTCTGCTGCCGATCGAGCTCGGTGAAGGCCCGAATCTCGGCGTTCCGCAGCGGCCGGTCCTTGAGCAGGGTGAGGATGCGGACCTTGATGCCTCCCGGTCCAGGCGCCTCGTCATGTCATCGGTGGTCGCTTGGTTCAGGATCGCCGCAGCGCGACGAGACAGCCGACAGACTATGCCTCGGCCGCCGCTGCTGTGCTCGATCATTAGGAGGTGCCCCAGGAGGTGCCCCCCGCTCGTTCAAGAGTACCCTCGTCGTGAAGCAGCTCGAACCCGGTTCAGCCGCTCCGTGAAACCGCCCTCTCTTTCGAACGCAGCGGCCTGGGCCGCAATCTGGCGGTCGAGCAGACCGCACGCCACCGCGATCAGGGTGAGAGCGGTTTTGGCGGCAAGCTCAGGGATCGACGAAGGTGCGGACGAAATGGTCTTCATGGACGATGTGGACATCCCGACAGGCCCATCCCATCCATCAAGTCCATGGTGTCCATCACGTCCATGCACTTCGCCCTGCTCCTTCACCCACCGGGCCACCTCGTCCGCCGTGGCGCACCGCCGGGCGGTCAGCGCCGTGCGG
>CAZYJP010000338.1:0-3074 GCA_964647795.1 uncultured Thermodesulfobacteriota bacterium | reverse complement strand
CGACCCCGAGCCCCGACGCACGCCGTCGGTCCACCCGCGAAGCGCGCTCAGGTCCAGGGAGGCCTCCACGTCCAGATCCCACGTCTCCCCGGGACGCAGACCGCCGTGCGCCGAGACCTCCAGACCGGTGCCCTTGAGCCGCAGGCTCTCCACCCGCGCCTCACCGTGGTCGTAGGAGAGCCGCACCGGCCCCACGCCCTCCAGGGTCATCGGAGGCACCGCCAGGACCAGCCGAGAGAGATCGAGTCTTCCGGAGAACCCGTCCTGGGGCGACCAGTGGACCACCCCGCCGCCGGTCACCTCTCCGGAAAATTCCTCGGGGATCGCCGGGTGCGAGACCCATCCCTGCAGAGGAACGGCCTCCATCTGGAACTCGGCGGCGATCGGCTTTCCGGGCGACCACCGGGCCCGCACCGCCGCTCCCCGCGCTTCCCGGGCCTCCAGGAAACCCGCCCCGGCCTTCCAGGAGGCGGACCACTCCCAGTCCGACGGAAGAAGGGGCGCCAAGGCCAGACCCTCGATCGCGCCCCCGGCCGAGGCCTCCGTCACTTCGCTGCCCGTTCCCCGGGCGTTCCCGCGGGCGGTGAGAACACCCTCGAGGGGCCGCAGGGGGTGCTCCTCGGGCAGGAAGATCGAGGGGGAGAACCGCTCCAGCCGCAGCTCCGCCTCCCAGCCGCCGCGGCCGGCTTCCTCCCCGACAACCCGGAGGAGCACCCCTTCGGACTCCACCCGGAGCTCCGGTCTCCCCTCCCGCATCTCCCCGCGGAACGTCCAGTCGGGCGAAGGCACCCCCCCGGCGAGGAGCACCCCGGTGAGGGCGCCCTCTACGCTCAGAGAACGCACGGCGCCCGACCTGGCCGCCGCAGTCGTCTCCCGGAGACCCTCCGGCGAGACCGCGGCTCGCCCGCGCGCGGCGACGCGGCCCTCCGGGACGGGGGCGAGAGAGCGGATCCGTTCCAGGGCGAGGTCCTGCAGCACCACGTCGAGTTCCAGGAGGGCGCCTGCCGCTGCCGGCCGGAACCCCGACACGGCGGCCTCGTTCCCCCAGGCCCGCGCCCCGAAACGCAGGCCCTCGTCCCCGAGTCGCCCCTCCACGCTCACCCGGCCCAGGTCCACACCCTGCCAGAGGGCTCCTTCCACGACGCCCGACCACGAGACCTCGACCCGGGGCCCCGGCTCCCCCAGGAATCCGGACACTGCCACCCGCCCGGAGATGCTCTCTGCCTCCAGGCCGTCGGGGAGGAGGGCCGGGGGCAGTACCCGCCAGGGAAGGTCCTTGAGGTCCGCGACCGCGCGCACGGGAAACGGCTTCGTGAGGCCGAGCCCGCCCTTCGCGAAGACCCCGGTGCCGAAGGCCCGGGCCTCGGCCTCCAGGTCCCCCTCCTGGTACCGGACCTGCACGTTCACCTCACCCAGGGGATGCCCGAAGGCCTGCACGCGGCGCATCGTGGCGGTCAGCTCCACCTCTGGGTTTCCGTAGCGCCCCTCGGCCTTGAAGTCTCCGGAGAGCTCCCCGTCCACCGGGGACTCCCCGCCGAGAGCCCGAGCGACGGCCGCCGGCCGAAGCTGCGCCAGGGTCCCTTCGACCCGAAACCCCTCCAGATCCCCGCCCCCCCGGGCCCCGACCACCGCGTCAGCCGCGTGGATCTCCACGTTCTCCAGCGACCAGGTTTCGGCCGACGCCCGCCCCCGGGCCACCGCTCGGGAGACCAAGAACCCTCCCACGCTCACCTCCTCAGCGCCCACCTCCCCCTCGAAGACCGGGTCCGGGAGCGGCCCCCCGAGGGTCCCCCTGGCCCAGGCCAGGCCCCCGAGGTCCGCCGGAACGGGAAGAGACCAGGCCTCGGCGAGCCCAACCACCTGCCGGAGGTCGGGAACCGTGGCCCCCACCTCGAGGCGGTACTCGCCCCCCGGGTACAACCCCACCGTTCCTCGCGCGGTTACCTCGCCCCGAGTCCCCTCCAGGGTCACCCCGTCGAGGGTCAAGTCCCGGAGGTCGTACCGCACCCTGCCGCGCAGCCTTCCCAGATCCTCGCCGCGGGCCAGGGCGGAGGACAGGTCCAGGTCGTATTCGAAGACCAGCTCGTCGTAGGAACCTCCGAAGCTCCCCACGGCACGGCCCCTGGCGTCCAGGTCTCGGGGGACGTAGGCGCGCACGAGCTCCAGATCCCGCAGGGACAACTCGGTGTCGAGCCAAAGCCCCTCGCGGTAGACGATCCTCCCCGAGGAGATCTCCAGGGACGCGGAGGGCGTCTCGACCCGCGTCGGGCCGAAGCGGATTTCCTCCCGGCCCACGGTGAGGTGCGAGACGACCTCGGAGGAGGGCAGCGCGAAGACGGTCGTCCGCTCCTCACCGACGGTCACATCCAGGCCCCGGGCCTGGAACTCCGCGCGGCATTCCAGGGCCAGTTCCGGGGTCAGGGGCCCTTCGGCCTCGAAGGTGCCGGAGGCGTGCACGCCCACCGGGAACCACCGGGGCAGCAGCATCCCCATGAACTCGCGCAGGTCGTGGTCCACGGCCCGGCCCCTGGCCTCGAGGAAGAGCCCGCCGCCCCAACGAAGGCGGCCTTCGCCCTCCGAGATCCCGCCGGCCGAGCTCCGGGCCTCCAGATCCCGAAAGGACACCCCCTCCGGGTCTAGTGTCCACTGGGCGGACCCCCCTTCGAGGCGCAGGGTCGAGAATCTGCCGGGTTCGAGGCTCAGGGTCCCCTGGGCCTGGGGTCGATCCCGGGTTCCGCCGACCTTCGCCGCGACCGCCAGGGCCGTCTCCACCGGCGCAAAACGCATGAATCTGGCGGCTTCGACCCAGGCCTCCGGCAGGTCCCGGAGCGACACTGCGCCCTTCAGATCCAGGTCCAGGAGCCGCCACGGCCCGACCCGGCCGGCCGCCTCCAACCCAAGGCGCTGGGTCTTCAGCTCGAATCGGGAGACCTTCAGCGTGGCGAACCTCCGCTCCCCCTCGAAGGCGAGGGTCTCCACGGCCTCCTCCCCCCCCCGCCACCCCACGACCCCGCCGCTGACGAGGGCACGCCCCCGATTCCGAACCCAGTCGACGCCCACCTGCGGGAGGTTCA
>CAZYJP010000337.1:0-3077 GCA_964647795.1 uncultured Thermodesulfobacteriota bacterium | reverse complement strand
CTCACGCAGTGGGCCTCGTCGATGGCGAAGAGCGCCAGGGGCGCCCGGTCCAGGAGGGACAGGAAGCGGTCGGTGAGAAGCCGCTCGGGGGCCACGTAAACAAGGTCGAGCCCGCCTCCCCGGAGGGCGTCCTCGACCCGTCGGACCTCCCGGGGCGTGAGGGACGAGTTCAGCGCCGCGGCCCGGACCCCGAGCTGGGTGAGGGCGTCCACCTGGTCCTTCATGAGCGCGATGAGGGGAGAGACGACGATCCCCGCTCCGGCCCTCACGAGCGCCGGTAGCTGGTAGCACAGGCTCTTCCCGCCGCCGGTGGGCATGAGCACCAAGGCGTCGCCCCCGGCGGCTACCCGGCGGATCACGGCCTCCTGCTGCCCCCGGAAGGCCGGGTAGCCGAATACCGTGCGCAGGACGTGGAGGGGATCGGTGCGGATCATGGCGGCGCAAAGTACTCCGGGGCGGGATGTCGCTTCCGCCCGCAGTCTGAACCAGCAGGTCGCGAGTCGCAACCGTTCCCCGGGGTCGCGGCGGCCTTCCGAAACCCTGCCACCGGGGGGAGGGAAGGACGCCCGGTCTAGCCCTCGCCCCCGGAGGGCGGAGCCAGGGGCCACTCCCCGGTTGACCGCCCGGGGCTGCCTCCCTACCATGGCCCGGTTCGAACCACCCCGAGGAGAACCCATGCCGACCGTTTCCGCGCAGGAGTCCCACGCCCCAGCGCGCATCGACCTCCCCGACAAGACCGTCTACCTCGTGGGCACCGCCCACGTGTCGCAGCGCTCGGTGGAGGAGGTGCGCCGGGCAGTGGAGGAGCTTCGGCCGGACTGCGTCTGCGTCGAGCTGGACGCCCAGCGCCTGGAAGCCCTCCGGGACCCCCACCGGTGGAAGGATCTCAACCTGGGGGCGGCGCTTCGCACGGGGAAGGGTGCTTTTCTGATGGCCAACCTGGCGCTGTCCGCCTTTCAGCGCCGGATGGGGCTCCACACCGGCGTGAAGCCCGGAGCCGAGCTACTGGAGGCCGTGGAGGCCGCCGAGGAACGGGGCGCTTCCGTGGAGCTCGTGGACCGGCCGATCCGCACCACCCTGCTGCGCGCCTGGCGCCGCACGGGGCTCTGGAAGAAGCTTTCCCTCTTGTCCGCGCTCCTCGCGGCCGCCTTCGAGAGCCCGGAGCTCGGGGAGGAGGAACTCGCGAAGCTCCGGGAGAAGGATGCCCTCTCGGCCCTCCTGGAGGAGTTGAGCCAGGCCCTCCCCGCGGCCAAGGAGATCCTCATCGACGAGAGGGACCGCTACATGGCCGAACGAATCCGACGCGCCGGGGGGCAGACCGTGGTTGCCGTGGTTGGCGCGGGGCATCTGCCGGGCATCGCCCGGGAGCTGGGAGAGAGGGGCCCGGGTGCGGATCTCGACAGCCTGGATGCGATCCCCCCCAGGTCGACCCTGTCCCGCTTTCTTCCCTGGATGATCCCGACCGCGGTGGGGACCTTGTTCGCCTTCGGCTTCTTCTTCGGAGACGCGTCCCGATTGCGGGAGGCGGCCCTGGCCTGGGTGCTCGCCAACGGGAGCTTCGCGGCCCTCGGAGCCTTCCTCGCCCTGGGGCACCCAGCGACCGTCGCAGCGGCCTTCCTCGCCGCGCCCGTTACGAGCCTCAATCCCACCGTCGGCGCCGGGATGGTCACCGGAGCGGTCCAGGCCTGGGCCGGCAAGCCTCGGGTCCGGGACCTCGAGAACCTCCTCGACGACCTCTCCCACTGGAAGGGCTGGTGGGCCAACCGAGTCTCCCGCGTGCTCCTGGTCTTCTTCTTCTCGAACCTGGGATCGAGCGTCGGCACCTTCGTGGCCTTCGGCTGGCTGAAGAACCTCTTGTAGCCGCCGCCGCGCGCTCTGACCCGGACGCCTACTCCTTGAGGCGCAGCAGGAGTGCCCCTTCTTCCACCCTCACATCTGCCACTCCCTCCGCAAAGGACCTCCAGAAGCCTTCGGACCCTTGGAACTCCTCCACGAGATCGACGTTCTTCATCCCCCCCAGCCAAGCGTTCGGGATCGGCACCCCCATCAGGCTGACCCCTCTGAGCACCACCCGGGGCCGGCCCTCCGCGAAGGCCAGCTCGAGCCCCGCCGTGACCTTGAGCGTGCGGCCGCCCAGCACCGGGACGTCGTCGTCCAGCGGGATCAGGATCTTCGCGCTCACGAGGTCCTCCGAGAAGTGGAGGACCAGGGTCCGGGCGAGGTCCGTGTTCTTCGCGAGGAGCGCGTTCACCTCCCGCTGCGTGAGGCGGACCCTTCGCTCGGCGCCCGCCTCGGTGTACCGCTCGGGCTCGAGCGCACCCGGCGCTGCATCCGTCCTGCCACTCTCCGCACCGACTCCGCCGGGGTCCAGGCGCTCCAGCTTGGCCGCCAGGGCTCTTTCCTCCCCGGACCGCAGTGTCACCGGCACGAACTCCCGCGGGAAGACGTAGATCCGCACGGCCACCACCGCGCCCGCAACGGCAGCCAGGGCGATGCCTCCAAAGAGAAGGGGCTTGAGACCTCGGGTCCGCCCTTCCCGGGGCAGCTTCAGCTCGTCCCCGCCCATGAGCTCCCTCCTCGCGCCGTGCCTTCCGGGGAAACCCCGGTTTCATCCCCTACGTTTCACCCCCTACCAGGATAGCGCAGACCCGCAGGGCCCACAGCCCCGCACGGGTCTTGGCACAGCAAAGGGCCCACCGGCCCCGGGCCCCCCCGACGGCGGATCCAGGTTCCAGGGGCGCTCCGGCCGTTGGCAAGAGCGGTGAAAGAGGGCATCCTTCCCGGATTGCCCTGCACCGACCCTGGAGGTGCTCTTGGACCCCACTTCTCGAACGCCGCTCTCTCCGGTGGGGGAGACCTCCTATCCCCCCGGCAGACTTGCCTGGACCGTGTGGGGCCTCGGCGCGGCCCTGTACCTGATCGGCTTCTACCAGAGGGTGGCCCCCGCGGTGATGACGGCGGAGCTGACCCGCGAGTTCGGACTCTCGGGTGCCGCCCTGGGAAACCTCTCGGCCTTCTACTTCTACAGCTACGTCGCCATGCAGGTCCCCACGGGCATCCTGGCCGACCGGTGGGGC
>CAZYJP010000336.1:0-3093 GCA_964647795.1 uncultured Thermodesulfobacteriota bacterium | reverse complement strand
TTCGGGCTTGAGGGGCAGGAGCCGGGCGATGCACAGCTTCTGTTGCTGCTCCAACTGGAGGCCGGTGGCCTTCTCCCCCAGCCGGTCCTTGAGGTCGTGCCACAACCCCACCTCGGTCAGGGCCTTCTCCACGGCTTCGTCCAGGGCCGACCTTCCCCGTCGGTCCCCTTGAGTGTGGATCCGAAGCCCGAAGACCACGTTTTCGTAGATGGAGATGGGTAAGGGGTTCGGGCGCTGGAAGACCATCCCGACCGCCTTGCGCAGCTCGATGAGGGAGACGTCCGGGTCGTAGATGTTCTTCCCGAGGATCGTGATCTCGCCCTCGGTCCGCACCGAGTCGTAGCGCTCGTTGATCCGGTTGAAGCAGCGAAGGAGCGTCGTCTTGCCGCACCCGCTGGGCCCGATCAAGGAGGTGATCAGGCCGTGTCGGAGACCCACCGACACCTGCTTCAGGGCCTGAAACGGCCCGTACCAGAGGTTCAGGTCCCTGGTGGTGATGGCCTGGCCGCTGGGCGCGCTCATGGGGTCCTCACCCGATGATGCCGTGGACGTATTCCCAGGTGCGCCGGTCTCCCGGCTCCTCCGAGAAGATGACGTCCGTCTGGTCGAGCTCCACGACTTCGCCATTCCAGAGGAACATCGTCCGGTCCGCGAGGCGTCGAGCCTGGTGGGTGAGGTTGGTGACGAGGATGATCGTGATCTCCCGCCGAAGCTCCTTGAGGACGTCCTCGATGCGCATGGTGGTCACGGGGTCGATGGCGATGGAGAACTCGTCGAGGCACAGGATCTCGGGCTGGTGGGAGAGGGCCCGGGCGATGGTGAGGCGCTGCTGCTGCCCGCCGGAGAGCCGGGTCCCGAGGCTCCCGAGGCGGTCCTTCACCTCGTCCCAGAGGGCGGCCTGGGTGAGGCACCGTTCCACCAGCTCGTCCAGCTCGTCCCTTCTGGTCATCCCCGCGCAGCGGGGGGCGAAGGCCACGTTGTCGTAGATCGAGAGGGGGAGGCCCACGGGCAGCGGCGCCACCATGCCGATCCGGCGGCGCAGCTCGAAGACGTTCCGGGATCGGGTGACGTCCTCCCCGTCCACCCGGATGGTCCCGGAGACGTGGGTCCCCGGCGTGAACTCGATGGTGCGGTTGATGCAGCGCAGGAGCGAGGTCTTTCCGGATTGGGCCGGGCCGATCACCCCTAGGATCTCGTTTTGGCGGACGTCGAAGGAGATCCCGTGGAGCACTTCGAGGGTGCGGTAGGCCAGGCGAAGGTCCCGGACCTCGATCTTCGCGGCGTCGGGCACGGCGGTTACCACCTCTTCCGGTTGCGCAGCCACACCCGCAGGGCAATGGCGGCGGCATTGACGAGCAGCACCGAGCCGAGGAGCACCACCGCGGTGGCGGCCGGCACGGACTCCTTCACCCCGGGCACCTGGGTGGAGAGGGTGTAGAGGTGCATCGAGAGCGCCATGCATTGCTCGCCCAGCCGGTAGGGGAAGAGGTCGCCCCGTTCCACCGCCTTGTAGAACACCGCGCCGGTGAACATGATGGGCGCCGTCTCCCCGGCGGCCCGGCTCACCTGCAGGATGACGCCCGTGAGGATACCGCTGATGGAGTTGGGCAGCACGATGGAGCGGATGGTCTGCCACCGGGTCGCCCCCACGTTCCAGCACGCCTCGCGAAACGACAGGGGCACCGACGCCAGGGCTTCCCGGGTGCTCGCGATGATCACCGGAAGGGTCATGATGGCCAGGGTGAGGGAAGCGGAGAGGATCGAGTAGCCGAATCGCGCGGCGTACACGAAGGCTCCGAGCCCGAAGAGCGCGTGCACGATGCTGGGAACCCCCGCCAGGTTGATCACCGCCAGGTTGATGAGCCGGTTGAACCAGTTGTCCTTGGCGTACTCGTTGAGGTACACGGCGGCTAGGACCCCCACGGGGGCCGAGACCGCGAGGGAGAGGAGTACGAGGTAGATGGTCCCGACGAAGGCCGGCCAGATTCCCCCTTCCGTCATGCCCCGGCGCGGGATGTCGAGGAGGAACTCGAGGCTCAGGGACGGTGCCGCCTCGACGACGAGATAGATCACGATGGCCAGGAGGGGCGCGATGGTCGCCGCGGCCATGAGGAAGAGCGCGCCGCGGGCTATGGCCTCGGTGCGCTCCTTGCGGCGCACCAGGGGCGTCTTCCCGAATCGGGATGCCCCGGGGGTTGACGGGTTCACTTCTCTCGGATCCCGCGGATCACGAGGTCCGCCGCAAGGTTCACCGCGAAGGTGAGAATGAAGAGGAGCACGCCGGTGAGGAACAGCACCCGGTAGTGGTCCGAACCGACGGGCGCCTCCCCGAGCTCGGCGGCGATGTTGGCCGTGAGGGTGCGGACCGAGTCCAGGAGCCCGTGGGGAATCTTCACCGCGTGGCCGGTGGCCATCAAGACAGCCATCGTCTCGCCGATGGCGCGTCCCACCCCCAAGAGCACGGCCGCCAGCAGGCCGTTCCTGGCAGCGGGCAGGAGGACCCGGCACAGGAGCTGCCAGCGGGTGGCCCCCATGGCGAGCCCCGCTTCCCGGTAGGAGTCGGGGACCGCCTTGAGGGCGTCCTCCCCGATGGAGACGATGATCGGCACGCTCATCAGCGCCAGGATCAGCGCGCCGTTCAGGACATTCACTCCGACGGGGGCGTCGGCGTACTTCACGAGGAGACGGCTCATCACCGTGAGGCCGATGAAGCCCCACACGACGCTCGGGATCGCCGCCAGGAGCTCGGTGACGATCTTGAGGGTTTCCCGCAGACTGGGACCGCAGAACTCCGAGATGAAGACCGCGACGCCCAGCCCCAGGGGCACCGCGATGACCATGGCGAGGGCCGTGACGCTGAAGGTGCCCACGATCAGGGCGAAGGCGCCGTAGCGTACGTTGACGGCCGACGTGGGGTACCACTCGACGCTGGTGAGGAAGAAGAGGGGATCGAAGGACCCGCTGAAGAGTACCGGTGCCGCCTCGCGAAAGATGAAGAAGAAGATCGCCACCACGAACAGGATGGCGCTCACGCCGCTCAGGCGGATCACGTTCTCGATCGCCACCTCCCCGGCCACGGCCCACAGGGGGCGG
>CAZYJP010000335.1:0-3109 GCA_964647795.1 uncultured Thermodesulfobacteriota bacterium | reverse complement strand
CGAAGGATGCGCCGGGGACGGGAAGCCTGAGTTAGGGCTCTTCCGCCGGCGGAGCCGGGGGGAGGCGGACCGTCACCCGGGTCCCCTGCCCCAACTCGGTCTCGACGGTGAACACACCCCCGTGGAGCTCGGTGATCCGCCGGGCCAGGGAGAGCCCCACGCCCAACCCGCCCCCGCCCCCCTTGGGCACGAAGCCGCGAAGGGCCGCCGTCAGGGTCTCGGGCTCAACGCCGGGGCCCGTGTCCGAAACCACCACCTCGGCCCACCCGTCGGCGGCCTCGCCCACCAAAACCCCCACCGAACCCGAATCGGTGTGGCGCACGGCGTTCTCCACCAGATTGAACAGGACATTGCGGAGCGCAGAGGCCTCACCCAGGACCGCGGGACACCCCGGCTCCACCCTCAGGACCACCTCCAGGGGCTTGCCCGCGGCGAGGCGTTGCCCGGCCTCCGCCACCGCCTCGGCCACGTCCTCGAGGCGGATGCGGTCCACGCACAGGAAGCGGCGCTGCCCCTCCAGGCGCGCCAGCTCCAGCAGATTTTCCACCAGGTGCAGCAGACGCCCCCCGTTTCGGTGAATGGTCTCCACGTCGCGCCGCTGCTCCGGCGTCAACTCCCCCTCGATCCCGTCCAGCAGCAGGTCCGCATAGCCCAACACGGCCTGGAGCGGGGTGGAAAGCTCGTGGCTGATCCCGGCCAGGAACTCGGTCTTCATCCGGTCGCTTTCTTGGGCGGCGGCGAGAGCTACCTGCAGGTCCGCGGTGCGGCCGGCCACCTGGGCCCCCAGGCTCCGGTTGAGGGCCTCCAGGTCTCTCCGAGCCCGGGCCAGGGCCCCGATCATGATGTCGAAGGCCCCCAGGAGCTCGCCCCACTCGTCGGTTCGGCGCAGCCGGCTCCGGGCCGCGAGGTCGTTTCGCCCCACGGCCTTCACCAGGCGCAGACACTCGGCCAGGGGTCTCTCGAAGACCCAGCGAAAGAGCAGGAGGAGCGGGAACGCAGCTGCGGCGAGCACCACGAGGCCGCCTACAACGGCCCTGCCGATGAGGCTGCGCACCTGGCCCTCGATGTGGGAGACGTCGGTCTCGAGCTCGAGCACGCCGAGCAGCCCCTCACCGGACGCATGGCAGCCGGCGCCCGCGCAGGCCGGCTCACTGGGGATCGGGGCGTAGAGGCGCAGGGTCTCCCCCTCCCGGTGCAGGCACGGCCCGGCCGCCGGGGAGACTTCCCGAGGCTCGGGGTGACACCCGATGCAGGACGGCCCGGCCAGGTCGAGGTCCGGCGCGGCGCCGCCCAGGGGGTGGCGGTACCCTCCCTCCCGGTCATAGAGGCGCAGCGCCCGAACCCCCTCTTGCCGGGACACGGATTCGAGGATCGCGTCCACGTCCCCCCGGCTGAAGGTCATCATCGCGTGGCGGGTGGCACGGCGCACGGTGTCGGCGAAAGCGACGGCGTAGAACTCGGACTCCTTCCACATGTCCCGAGCCGCCAGCCGCACGAAGGCTACCGAGGACACCGTCACCACGGGCAGGAGGCACAGGACACTGAGGATCGCAATGCGGTAGCGCAGCGAAACGATCACGGGCGCCTTTCGGGGCCGGCGAGGCACGGGGCCCTCAGTCTACCACGCATCATCGACGTGCGGACGTCTCACCCCGCGCTTCATCGCGGCCCGCCGGCGGGCCGGTTCTCCGGGGAGCCTGCCTGAACGCTCTCGCCTCGATGGCAACGTGCTGCCGTGAGCCTGCGGATTCAGGGGAGAGGGCGGTCGGTGTGCGCCCGGTCGGTCATGAGCAGTGTCTCGACGGGCCGAATGACCAAGCGGTACCGAACCTGGGGGACGTCCTCGGAAGGAGCACCGTACCCGTCCAGGACCGCGTCCACGGCCTCTTCCACGACGGTGCCCACAAACTGCAGCCCCCCGGGCCCCAAACCCACGGCAAGGGCCACCCCTCGGTTGGCATGGAGATTGGCGAGAGTGCGAGGGCAGAGCCAACCCCGGAAGAGTACCCCGTCCTCGGTCTGCCCCTCGACCTGCCCCACGGCCAGGTGGGGAAGCCCTGCCCCGTCGGCCGTCGCGAGGTAGGCCGTCTTCCCCTCCAGTTCCGGGGGCAAGTGTCTCGCCATCGCTCCCTCCTTCGCTTCCGGCCGGTTTTCAGGCTCCCAGCAGGAAACGGTCCGGGTCCTCGAGGTTTCGAACGACATTGCGGAGAAAGTGCTGTGCCGTGGCGCCGTCCACCACCCGGTGATCGAAGGTGAGGGAAAGGGGCAAGGTCTTCTCCACCCGCAGCCCGCCGTCGGCGGCCACGGGCCGGTCCGCCGCCCGTCCCAACCCCAGGAGCCCCACCCCGGGCGGGTTGAGGACGGGAGTCGCGTAGAGGCCGCCGATGGACCCGTAATTGCTGATCGTGAAGGTGGCGCCCTTGAGCTCCTCCACTCCCAGCGTGCGCCGCCGCCCCCGGTCCGCCAGGTCCTGGAGGTCGCGCGCGACCTCGAGCACCGACTTGCGGTCCGCGTCCCGCACCACGGGCACGAGAAGCCCGTCCCGGGTCTCCACGGCGACGCCGACGTGGTAGTACCCCTTGAGCACCACCTCGCCCGACTCCGCGTCGTACGCCGCGTTGAGCCAAGGGTCGCGCTTGAGGGCCGAGACCGCGGCCTTCAGGGCAAACGCCAGGAGGGTCAGGGTGACCCCCTGCTCGGCGGCGGCCGCCCTCTGCTTCTCCCGGATGTGCCACAGGAGGCCGACCCGAGCCTCATCGGTAGTGGTGACCTGGGCGGCCGTCGCCAGGGAGCGGACCATGGCCTCGGCCACCTTGCGCCTCACCCCGCGCAAGGGAACCCGCTCCACCGGTCCCCATGGGTCCCTTCCGGCCCTCCCCTCCGGGGGCGTCACCTCCCGGCCCGGCAGACCTCGGTCGGCCGCCCGGCGGAGATCCGCCTCGGTCACCCGCCCCCCGAGACCCGTGCCCCTCAGGGCGTCCGGGTCCACGCCGAGTTGTCGGGCCAGGAGGCGGTCCCGGGGCAGGACCGGTGACCTCGGGCGGGCGAGCGCCTCGACTGAAGCCATTTCCGGCGGGGCGGGGCCCTCCTCCTCAGGTGCCTCCTCCAA
>CAZYJP010000334.1:0-3114 GCA_964647795.1 uncultured Thermodesulfobacteriota bacterium | reverse complement strand
AAGGCGCCGGCTCGCGGGCCGCTGGATGAGAACGGTGGCGCGGGTGACGGGCCGGGGGCTGGAGCTCAGGCCCGAGCTCCTCGAGGATATCCGCGCCGCGTTTCGCCGCTTCGGGCGGGAGATGTCCGATTCCAACCGGGTGCAGGCCCTCGTGCCGGCCGGAGCCGAGCCCATCCCCAACCCCGTAGGCACCGCCCCGGGCTTCACCCTCGAGGTCGGAAAGGCGCACCTGATCGCGTTGCCGGGGGTTCCACGGGAGCTTCGCCACCTCCTCGACACCTGGGTGGTGCCGCGCCTGCGCGCTCGGCTGGGACTCGGCACCGTGGTGACCCGGGTCCTGCGGTTTTCCGGGATCGGAGAGAGCCGGGCCGGCGAGGCCGTCGCCGACCTGATGGGACCCGGGAAGAACCCCTACGTGGGCACGCTGGCTTCCCCCGGAGAGGTCCGGATCGTCCTGACGGCACGAGCACCCGCCGAGGGGGAGGCCCGGTCGCTCATCGCGGGGGTCGAAGCAGAGGTGCGATCCCGCCTGGCGAAGTACCTGTGCGGCACCGACGACGACACCCACTCCCGTGTCGCCCTGGCCGCCGCCGGCGCTGCTGGGTGGTCCGTGGCCTCGGCGGAGGGGTTCACGGCGGGCACCCTGGCCCAGTGGCTCCGGGACACCGACGACCCTGGCTATCGGGGGGGAACGGTGCTCCCGCCCGCGGCCGTCCGGGAGTGGGCGGGAAGTCCCGCAAGCGGTTTGCCCGCAGACCGGCGGGTTCAGTCCCTCGCCCGCAGGGCCGCCGAGGTGCACGGGGCGGATGCGGGGGTGGCCGCCTGCCACCAGTCCGAGTTGGAGCCGGGCGCCGGAGAGGAACGGGGGTGGGCAGGGGTCTGGACACCGGCCGGATCGTTCGCCCGCGCCCTGCCCCTCGCTTACGGGGGCCAGGCGGAAAGAGAGCGGCTGTGCCACCAGGCCCTCTTCGAACTGCGCCGGCTGGCGCTTCGCCGGTGACCGCTCACTGCACCCGGGAGCGGTAGCGGAGGACCCGGACCTTTTCCAGGGTCACCAACCCCTCGGCCACGGCCTCGTCGAGCCAGGGCAGGAAGGCAGTGAGCTTCTCCTCGGCATCCACGATCTCCACGACGATGGGCAGGTCCTCCGACAGGCGCAGCAACTTGGCCGTGTGCAGCCGGCTGTGCGCGCCGTACCCCATGAGACCCCGGAGCACGGTGGCGCCGGCCAGACCGGCTTCGCGGGCCTTGAGCACCACCGCCTCGTAGAGGGGCCGGCCCTCCCAGCGGTCCGCTTCGCCGATGAAGACCCGCAGCACCATGCCTTCTTCGGGCAGGGTCATCGTGTCGCCTCCTCCCGTCGTCCCCGAGGTCACCCGCGGGTCAGGGCCATCCCCAGCCACACCAGGGCGAGGCCCCCCAGGTTCGACCCCAACACGTACCCGAGCGCCCGGCCGTACTCGGCGGCTCGGAGCAAGTGCAGGGTCTCCAGACCGAACGTACTGAACGTGGTGAAGGAACCCAGGACACCCACAAAGAGGAAGACCCGGAAGGCGGGCGCCCACAGAAGCCGCTCGCCCAGGCCCCACGTCAGCCCGATCGCCAGGCAGCCCAGCAGGTTCACCAGAAGGGTCCCCCAGGGGAAGGGCGCCTCTACCGCGCGGGACACCCACCCGGCCAGGGCGTAGCGGCCCGAAGCCCCGAGTACGGCGCCGAGGACGAGGAAGAACGCGTTGACCATGGCGGGCCCGAAGGGTCGGGGAAGCGGGACGTGTGGATTATAGAAGCGGGGGAAGCGCTTGAGAAGCGGGAAACCCGAGAGGGGGGGGGCGGTGCCCCCCCTCGGGGCGGTCGGTGAGCTCTGCGACCTACTCTGCGGGCTTTTCAGAGGGCTCGGGAGCCGGAAGGGCGGAGCCGTCCCGGAGCCTCTGCTGAGCCTGCTCCCGGGTGCGGAGGGTGTCCCCCTTCTGCACGGCCTCGCCCTTCTGGTGCCGGTACTGCTGCTGGCTCTCGGTGCGAGTGTGGGTCTTTGTCCCGGTCTGACCGGAAGTGCCTCCGGCTCTGCCGGTCTGGTTTTTCTGGCCTTGGCCTTGGGCGAAGGCCGGGGCGGCGAGCACGGCCGTGAGGAGGGCTGCGGAGACGAGAGAGAGGATTCGGCGGGCGTTCATGGGGTCGTCCTCCTGAGACGGGGCGCCTCTGAAGAGGCAGGTTCGGATCGTCGGTCTGGCCAGACCTTCGCCCCCTATACACCGTCGCCCCGCCTCCGGTCACATTGCGCCGGGGGCTTCCCCCCGGTCGACCCTTGCCTTCCCCTTCCTGGCCCCGTATCCCCTCCCTGGCCCCGTGACGGTCGCAGGCTTTGCGGTGTATAGGGGATGATGGAGAAGCGATGGAACCGACGGACGCCGCGCTCGTAGAGAGGTGCCTGGGGGGCCGGAAGGAGGCCTTCGGGGATCTGGTTCGCCGCCACCAGGGCGCGGTGTACCACCTCGCCCTCCGCTGGAGCCGGGATCCGGACGACGCCGAAGACCTCGCACAGGAGGCGTTCGTCCGGGCGTACCGAAAGCTCTCGACATACAAGCCCGGGCTCTCGTTTCGGAACTGGATCCTGAGCGTGTGCGCCAACCTGGCCAAGAACCGCTTCCGCAGCGAACACCGGCGGCAGAGGGCGCAACAGGCCCACGTCGAGCTCTACCCCCGGGAGGGCTCGCCGCCGGACCCCCGCCGCGAGGCCTTGGAACGGGCGCTCCGCGGCCTTCCCGAGTCCTTGCGGGTTCCCCTGGCCCTCAAGCACGTCGAGGGCCTGTCTTACGAGGAGATCTCGCGGGTGCTCGGCATCGGCGTGAGCGCCGCCAAGATGCGGGTCAAGCGGGGGCGGGACGACCTGGTCTGGCGCCTGGGGGAAGCGGAGGGAGGAGAGAAATGACGGACACGGGCTGGATTCACCGCCTCTTGGACGGGGAGGCTCCACCGGCCTCCCGGCCGGCCGCCGGCGTCTCACAAGCTGGCGCGGCGCGTCGCCCGTGGGAAGGCGCCGGGCGACTGGATAGATTACGAAGGGTCGGGCGCCTAGCTAAGCGACACGCCGAAGATGGCCAGGATGATCGCCGCAAC
>CAZYJP010000333.1:0-3125 GCA_964647795.1 uncultured Thermodesulfobacteriota bacterium | reverse complement strand
GGGGCTCGCCGGCCGCGCGCCGAGCCGGTGGCGCGGCCGCAGCGGCTCTCCCACAGCGGCCTCGCGACTTGACAGCCCTCCGCCGGAACGGGTATCAGTGCGGGCTTACGTTACACAGGGCGCGGGAGCCCCCTTGGGAGGAGTCATGTCGGCCAAGCGGACGGTGAGTATCGATCAGGTCGTGCTGGTGGGCGTGGGGTGCCTGGTGGCCGGATGGATCGTCGGTTTCATCATGGGATGGGGGCTCAAGGACACCACCGGGCCGGTGCCCCCCTCCGCAGCAGGGCCCGCATCCACCGTGGCGCCCCCGGGAACCGCCCTGGGGAACCTCAACGCGGAAATCCGCGAACTGCGAAGCATCGTGGAGAAGAGCCCGGAGAGTGTGGCTGCCTGGGTGCGCCTGGGAAACCTGTACTTCGACACGGATCAGTATCTGGAGTCGATCGACGCCTACACCCGAGCGTTGGACCTGCATCCCGACAATCCCGATGTGATCACCGACCGGGCCATCATGTACCGGAGCATCGGAGACTTCGAGCGCGCAGCAAGCGAGCTCCGCCGGGCCGCCGAGATCTCGCCGACCCATCTCAACAGCCTCCTGAACCTCGGCGTGGTGCTGCGTTACGACCTGAATGACGTGCCCGGCGCCATCCTGGCCTGGAAGGCCTACCTGGCACGCAACCCGCCGGCAGAGATGGCCGACAAGATCTTTCGGGAGATCGCGACCCTCCAGGGGCACTAGCAGGGCCGGGAAGGCCTGCCTCTCAGGCCGTGCCCTTCTCCTGCTTCACTCTCAGGATCACCATGGGGCCGTCGGGCACCACGGCCCAGCGGGCCCCCGGGCCGTGTTTCTCGAGAAGGGCGCGCACCCCTGCTCCCACGTCCGCCACGGGCCGGAAGTGGAACCGCTCCAGCTCCTCGCGGCTGAACCCCTCCGTATAGACGTGCACGGTGCGGTCCAAGAGCACCTGGTAGGTCTCCTGGGCGCACCACTGGTCCGGTATGAAGAGCTCCTTTTGCATGACCCGGTTCAGAAAACTCCTCGGGGAGTCGACCATCTCCAGGATCTTGCGGTACTCCGGGCTCCCGGCCCCCTCGATGCACCGGCTGGCAATCAGCACGTCACCTCCCGGTTTCACCGCCGGGGCCGCTCCGGTGATCCCCTTGACGGTCTGGTAGAGATTGCAGTCCAGCGGTGCGCCCGCGTTGGTCGTGACGATGAAATCGAGGGGGGCGTCCAGCTCGCGCACGCAGTGACGGGAGAGGAAAGCACACCCCTCCAGGTGAGCATGGACGGGGTCCCCGGAGAAAACCCCGGTGACCCGTTTGCCGGTATCCAGGGTCACGTTCACCACGAAGTCTGCCCCGGCCATCTCCAGCACTTCCAAGCCGGCCTCGTGGAAGGGGTTCCCCTCGAGTTGCCCGTACTCGCACCCCGGGTGGGCCACCATCTCCGGGCCGTGCATGAACTGGAGCGTTTCCAGGGAGGAGATCCCGGGAAGGATCGACTTCCGCCCGCCCGAGTACCCCGCCCACATGTGCGGCTCGATGAACCCGGTGAGGACCTTGAGATCGGCCTCGACGTAGCGGCGGTTCACCAGTGCGGGCACCCGCCCGCCGATTCTCCCCACCTCGACCATCTCCTCCCGCGTCTTCGACAGGTGGTCCACCACCCGGTATCGTCCCGCCACCTCGGGGCCAACGAGCGCAGCGCGCTCCTCCTCGGTAGATGCACGGTGCATGCCGGTGGCCACCAGGATGAGGATCCGGTCCCGGGGGACCCCCGCCGCCTCCAGTGTCTCGAGCAGAGGCGGCAGAATCAGCGGGTTGGGAACCGGACGGGTCACGTCGCTGATCACCACACAGGCGCTCCCTCTTCCCCGCGCCACCTCGGCCAGGGGCCTGCAACCGCGGGGCTCGATCAGGCTCCGGGCAACGGCGGCCCGCGGGTCTGCGAGGGGCTCAGGCTCCGACGGCGCCAGCACCCCCACAAACCCCGGAGTTTCTTCGAGCTCGACGGGGAGGCCCTGGGTTCCGTACTTTAGCGTCACCTGCATGCGGCACCTCCGGTGGAGTGGATCATTGGACAGACCGAAGGGTAGCGGAAACCGCGCGGTCGCGGAAGGCGAAAACCGGCCTCGAACGTCTTCATTGCTCCCCCTCCCGGTCGACGAGGCGGGTCCGAGAATCCTGGAGGCTCTGGCAGGCTCGGGGGCCGCGGTGGTCCTTGCCCCGCCCGGGAGCGGAAAGACCACCCGAATTCCCCAGCTGCTCGCAGGCTCCGGGTTCTTGGGCACGGGCTCGTGCCTCGTCCTGGAACCGCGCCGCGTGGCGGCGCGGGCCGCGGCGCGTCGGGTGGCCGAGGAGCGGACGTGTGCCCTCGGCGGAGAGGTCGGCTACCAGGTGCGCTTCGACCGCAGGGCGGGGGCGTCCACCCGGCTCCTCTTCGTCACGGAGGGTATCCTCACCGCCCGCCTCCAGTCCGACCCCTTTCTCGACGGCGTCTCGGCGGTAATCCTGGACGAGTTTCACGAACGCAGCCTGGAGGCCGACCTCGCGCTTGCGTTTCTCCGAGAGGTTCGGCGGGAGGCGCGGCCGGATCTCAAGCTCCTCATCCTCTCCGCCACCCTCGACCCCGCGCCAGTCGCGGCGTATCTGGGGGCGGACGTGGTGGAAGCACCGGGCCGCCCACATCCGCTGGAGGTCGTCTATCTGGAGCAGCCAAGCCGTTCCCCTGTCCCGGAGAGAGCCGCCGCCGGGGTGCGGCGGGCCTGGGGGATGCGCCCCGGGGGCCGAGGCGACGTTCTCGTGTTCCTCCCCGGTGCCGGGGAGATCCGAACCACCGCGCGGCTCCTGGGGGAGTGGGCTTCAGGGATCGGGGCACGGGTGCTTCCCCTGCACGGGGATCTGCCTGCGGCGGCCCAGGACGAGGTCCTGCAGCGGTGCGAAGGGACACGGGTCATCCTCGCGACCAACGTGGCGGAGACGAGCGTCACCGTGGAGGGCGTCTCGGTCGTGGTGGACACAGGCCTGGCCCGGGTGGTCCGCCACCACGCCGCCCTCGGCCTCGACCGCCTCGAGGTCGAGCCGATCAGCCGGACCTCCGCGGACCAGAGGGCCGGCCG
>CAZYJP010000332.1:0-3137 GCA_964647795.1 uncultured Thermodesulfobacteriota bacterium | reverse complement strand
ATCGAGGCGCCACCTGCCGGGATAGGCCTCCTCCAGGCGGGCGCGCACGTAGCGGCCGGAGTCGGGGGCCGTGGCATGCCGGACCCGGCGCCCCCGGGACAGGCTGCGGCGGGGCTGGCGGACGACCAGGGTGCCCCGGACACGAAACGCCCCCGAGGGGGCGTAGACCCGCTCTTCGAGGACCACCCGGTCCTCGGCCTTCTTCTCGGCGCTCAGGTGGGGAGTTTTTTTTTACCCGCCGCGCGTCGGGTTTCCTGGGCCTCCCGGGTGCGCCGGACCGAGGACACGACCTCTTCCTGGGTGAGGATCCTCTCCTCGAAGGGCGTTTTCTTCATGCGGTGGGGAAATACGAGGTCGGCGGCCTCGGCGATGTCCCCGTCCGTCACGATGGTGCGGCCCCGGAAGGCCGCCAGGGCGGCCACGGTCTTCCCCAGGGCCACGTCGGAGCGGTGCCCGTCGACCCCCAGGTCCACGCTCAGGGTGGCGATCACCTCCAGGGCCTCGTCGTCCACCGTGACCTGGGGGAGGAGCCTCTCGGCCCGGACGATGGTCTCCCGCAGCAGGACGTCCTCGGGTTCCCAGGCCAGCCGAAACCCCGAGGGGTCTGCCTCGTAAGCCCGCCGCCGCTTTACCACCTCGACACGCAGGCCCGGGTCGCGGATCCCGGTCACGTCTACGCACAGGCCGAACCGGTCCAGGAGCTGGGGCCGGAGCTCTCCCTCCTCCGGGTTCATCGTGCCGACCAGGACGAAATGGGAGGGGTGGGTGTAGGAGACCCCCTCCCGTTCGATGTGGTTCACCCCCATGGCCGCGGCGTCCAGGAGGACGTCCACGATGTGGTCTTCGAGGAGGTTCACCTCGTCCACGTAGAGGATGCCCCGGTGGACCTTGGCGAGGAGTCCCATCTCGAAGCGCTTCTCCCCGGTCTTGAGCGCCTGCTCGATGTCCAGGGAGCCCACCACCCGGTCCTCCGTGGCCCCCACCGGGAGGTCCAGCACCCGCATCCGCTGAACCGAGGCCGGCAGCGCCTGGCCCTCGGCCAGGCGCTGCCGGCACGAGGCGCACATGTCGCGGGCACGGGTCGGGTGACAACGGAAGGGGCAATCGGCGACCACGGGGATCTCGGGGAGGAGCTGGGCCAGTGCCCGGACGGCAGTGGACTTGGCGGTCCCCTTCTCCCCCCGGATCAGCACCCCGTCGATGGAGGGGTCGATCACGTTGAGGATCAAGGCGAGCTTCATCTTCTCTTGCCCGACCAGTGCGGAAAACGGGAAGACGGTCGAGTGGGGCATCGGCTCTCCTGGGGGTTGTGCGAGGGCCGGGATGGTACCACGGCGGCCGGTGCGCGAAAACCCTCGGCCAACACCCTCCGACCGACACCCTCGGACTGCAGCTCCCTCCGCCGTTGCGGCAGGGAGAGGGGCCCCGGAGCTGCTTTGCCCCGCAGGATTCCGTCCGGCCATCGGGACCCTCACGGGAAAGCCGGGCTGCTTCGTCGACGCGGTGGGCAGATGAGCGACAGGGCTCCCGGGACGCGCCCCGCCCACAGCCTGTGGATCCTGGTTCCCTCACCTGGCCGAGTCGGGGTAGGGTATTCCCCATGAGAGTGAGACGTGTCGTGGCGATCGCGGCCCTGCTGGCCGCCCTCTCCCCGGGGTGTGCGGGTCGGGAGCTGGGCGGCGACAGCCTGCTCAGCAAGGCCGAGGAGCGCACCATCGGCAGGGAGGTGGTCGCGCAGGTGCGGAGCCAGTACCGGATCCTCGACGATCCCTACGTGAACGAATACCTGAAGGGCATCGGGGATCGGATCAGCCGGGTGATGGGCCCCACCCAGTTCGAGATGACCTTCCACGTGGTCGCCGATCCGCGCGCCAACGCCTTCGCTGTCCCGGGGGGCCATATCTTCGTCACGTCCCAGACGGTGCTCCTGTGCCAGGACGAGAGCGAGCTGGCCGGTGTGATCGCCCACGAGATCGGCCACGTGGAGGCCCGCCACCTGGCTCACCGGGTGCAGAAGTCGGCCCGTCTGAACCTGGCTGCCATGGCCGCCGTCCTGGCCGGCGCCTTCCTCAGCGGCAGCCCCGAGGCGGGGGCGGCCATCGCCACCTTCGGAGTGGCGGGGGCCCAGACCAAGATGCTCCAGTACAGCCGATTCGACGAAGAGGACGCGGACCGGAGGGCGGCCCGGGTCCTGGTGGCCGCGGGCTACGACCCCTGGGGGCTCGTCCGCTTCATGGAGACGATTCGCCGGGAGTCTCCTGCACCCCAGGGCGTACCCGCCTACCTCTTCACCCATCCCCTGCCGGAGAACCGCTCCGCCTACCTCTCGGATGCCCTGAAGGAGCCTCCTCCCGCGCGGCCCGACGCTGCCGCTCTGGGTCCCCTGTGGCGGACGCAGGCCCGGGTTCTGGGGGAAGATCCGCGGTCCTGGGGCGTTGCCGCCTTCCGGAGGCGGGTGGAGGAGAACCCGGTGAGTCCGGACGCGCGGCTGGGCCTGGCCGTTCTCCTGCAGCGCCAGGGGCGCTACGAGGAGGCACTGGCGTTGCTCCGGGAAGCACAGGAACACGCCCCGGGGGACCCCGAGGTGCTCCACGAGATGGCCCGCGTCCGGATTCGCCAGGGGAGCCCCGGGGAGGGGATGGCTCAACTGGAGGCCCTGCGGGCGGCGGGCGGGGCTCCGACGCCGGTTCTCCGAGATCTGGGGTGGGCCTACCTGGAGGGAGACCAGGGCGAGAAGGCCCTGGCGGTCTACGAAGAGCTTGCGGCGCGCGACCCCCAGTGGGGCCGCTACCCGTACTACCGGGGGATGGCGCTGGGAAAGGCGGGCAGGGAAGGAGAAGCCCACGCCGCCCTCGGGGACTTCTACCGCGCCGAGGGAAGAAGCGACCTGGCCCGGCGCCACTACGAGGAAGCAGCACGGCGTCTGCCGCCGGGGAGCGAGAGGACCCGGGTGGAGGAAGTCCTGGAGGAGTTGCGAGGGCGTCGTCGAGGCAGGGAGTGAGGTGCGTTGCGGTCTGCCGGGCGGTTGTGGGGTTCCCTCAAAGCTCCACCACCAGATTTTCGGGCGGGGCCGGGGAGCCTCGGAGCGCAGCCCCGTACCGCCTCGACCGACCCGCCGAAGCTGGCGCAAACGGGTG
>CAZYJP010000331.1:0-3160 GCA_964647795.1 uncultured Thermodesulfobacteriota bacterium | reverse complement strand
GGGACGACCCGGGCCCCGTGGACCTGACGCAGCAGGCGCAGCTCGGTCGCCCCGCTCTCCTCGACGAGCGCCCGGGCGGGTCCGGAGGTCGAGAAATCCCCGGCCGCGCGGGTGGAGAAGCCGTGCAGCAGTCCCTGCACGTCTCGCAAGAGGCGCGCCTGAATCCATTTGCGGTTCCCGGAGCCGGTGCCTCTCGGGTATGCTGCCGCCATGCTCCGATCCCTCCTCCTGGTCGTCACGGTGCTCCTGGTGGCCGCCCCGCCCGCGTCGACGCTCGGGCCGCCGCCGACCCTGGCGGCCCTCCAAGGGGAAACCCTGGAGTTTAGCATCCGGTGGGGTGTCATCCCTGCCGCCACCGCGTCCCTCGAGGTCTCCTCCGCGGGGGACGGGTTCGTGAAGCTCCGCGCCGTGGCCCGAACCCTCCCCTACATCGACACGGTCTTCCGGGTGAGGGACGTCGTGGAGTCCACCGTGCGCCTCGAGGGACCTTCCCTCGTGCGCTTCTACAAGAAGACCAGGGAAGGGCGCCGGTCCCGGGAGGACGAGGTCCTCTTCGACGGGGAGGCAGGGGAAGCCCATTTCTTTCGCGACGGAAAGGCCCGGGGGACGCTCCTCGTACCCGCAGGGGTCCAGGATCCGCTCTCGTCCTTCTATGCCTATCGGACCATGACGGTATCCGGTGGCGAGACGGTGTCGATGGAGATCACCGATGGCAGGAGGCTCGTCATCGGGGAGGTCTCGGTGCTCAAGAGGGAGTCCGTGAAGACCCCGGCCGGCACGTTCCGCACGGTCCTCGTCGAGCCACGCATCGAAGGAATCGGCGGGGTCTTCAGCAAGAGCCCCGGGGCCCGGATCCTCATCTGGCTCACCGACGACGAGTGGCGCCGGCCGGTGAAGCTGCAGAGCGCGGTGGCGGTTGGGAGCTTCACGGCGGAGCTCACCCGGATCATCCCGCCGGCACCACCCCCCCCAGATCCCGGATGAGGCCGCCCAGGGGCTCCGGAACGGGGGCTTCGAACGCCATCGCCTCACCGCTCTCGGGGTGCCGGAAGACAAGCTTCCAGGCGTGCAGGGCTTGGCCGGTCTCCCGCCCGAGACGGCTCCGAGTCGCCGCGTCGGCCGCCCCCTTGGCCCGCCGAACCCCGCCGTAGATGGGGTCCCCGACCACGGGGTGGCCCAGGCTCGCCAGGTGGACCCGGATCTGGTGGGTCCGGCCGGTTTCGATCCGGACCTCGAGCAGGGTGGCCCCGGAAAGGCTCTGAAGAGCACGCCAGCGGGTCACGGCCGGCCTGGACCGGGGTGCGTCGACGGCCATCTTCTTCCGATCGGTGGGGTGGCGGCCCACGGGGCGGTTCACCACTCCGTCGCCCTCCAACCGCCCGAGAACCACGGCCAGATAGGTCTTCGCAACGCTCCGACCCTGGAACTGCGCCTGAAGCGCCTGGTGGGCCTCGTCGTCCTTGGCCACCACCAGCAGGCCCGAGGTGTCCTTGTCCAGCCGGTGCACGATCCCCGGCCGGAGCACGCCGCCCACCCCCGAGAGGTCCCTGCAGCGGTGGAGCAGGGCGTTGACGAGGGTTCCGGAGGGGTGCCCGGGTGCGGGGTGGACCACCAGGCCCTGGGGCTTGGCGACGACCGCCAGGCGGGCGTCCTCGTAGAGGACGTCCAGGGGCAGGGCCTCGGGGGCTGTCATGGCCTCCGATGGGGTGGGGATCTCCACCCGCAGGTGCTCGCCGCCCTTGAGTCTGCAGTTCGCGCGCGCGGGCCGGCCGTCCACGGTGACCCGCCCTTCCTCCACCAGCTTCTGGATGCGGGAGCGGCTCAAGGGAAGACCTGCTCCCGCCAGGTAGCGGTCCAGGCGTCCCGCGGCCGGCTCGGCGACCAGTCGGTGGACCTGCGAGCCCATCACCAGATGCGCGACTTCAGTCGACCAAAGGGCTTGAGCAGGACGTCGACCAGGGCCTTTTCGTAGAGGCCTTTCCCCAGCAGGACTGGGTCCACCCTGGACTCGTAGTGTCCACGGCCCTCTTCGATGGCGGTGGAGAGGATCTTGAACAGGTTGTCCTCCACGATCCCCCGTTCCACCTCGTCTTTGTGATACAAGGCGATGTCGCTTACAATTGTTCGCGCGAGGCGGCGGGCAGACTGGGGATCGCGGATGATGCCGTCCATCGGGTCCTCCCGGAGGAAGTCGGGCCGAATCTAGCACCGGGCCCGGAAAGGGGTCAAGGAGGCCCGGATTCACCGTCCGTCCGAAGTCCGGGCCCGGGGAGCCCGTTCGCTCTGCCGCGCAATCCGCGACGTTGCGATTCGCCGGCGCTAAGGTTATCGAGTTGCCGAGGGGCATCTGCTTCGGGAAGCTGGGGCGATCTCGTCGATGCGGCACGCGGCTCCGCTACAGGGCTCCCCGAACCCGCCCCGAAAATGGGTGATGGGCAGGACCGGGCTTCCCCTGCGCGGTGCGGCTCGATGGAGAGCGGAACCTTCCGGCTTTCGGGTCCTTCGATGCCTGGGGGTGTTGGCGGCCCAGGCCCCTCGACGGGCCGGCGAGATCGAAGAGGCGGACCATGAGGCTCCCTTTCGTCAAGATGCACGGTCTGGGCAACGACTTCGTCCTGGTCGACGAGAGGGAGGGCGAGAGGGAGGACTGGCCCGACCTCGCCCGGCGGGTGGCCCACCGGCGCCTGGGCGTGGGGTGCGACCAGGTGCTCCTCGTGCGGTCCTCCGCGACGGCGGACCTGCGGATGGACATCTACAACGCGGACGGGAGCAGGGCCGAGATGTGCGGCAACGGGATCCGGTGCCTCGCCCTCTACGCCCGCCTCCGAGGCCTTTGCCCCGGCGGGGAGCTGCACGTGGAAACCCTGGCGGGGGTCGTAGGCACTCGGTTCCGGGGAGAGGACGTGGAGGTGGACATGGGGACTCCGATCCTCGACGGCCGGAATATCCCCGTGCAGGCGGACGGTCCCGTGAGGGATTGTTCGGTTTCCCTGGGCGACGAGGCGGTGAGGGTAACGTGCGTCTCCATGGGCAACCCCCACGCCGTGGTGTTCGTGGAGGACGCGGAGGCCGCGCTGGTGGAAAAGGTGGGGCCCCTGCTCGAGACACACCCCTTCTTCCCCCGGCGCACCAACGTGGAGTTCGTCCAGGTGCTGGGGCC
>CAZYJP010000330.1:0-3160 GCA_964647795.1 uncultured Thermodesulfobacteriota bacterium | reverse complement strand
AGGGGCACCGGCCTCCTGGTCCGACGCGGTCACGGATCTCCCCGTGCCCGGCGCAGAAAAGCTGTCCGTGGGTGCGATTCTACAAAATTTTCCGGTGGCTCTCCTGCTGGGAGCCGAGGGCTGAGAGGCTGTGAACCAACCCCCTCCCGTCCGCCGCGACGGCCGATGTGCTTCGCGGGGCTTCGTCGATATCCCTTTCCGTCGGGCAGAGCTATGGGTGCGGGCTTCCTCCTCGCCCGCTCCCATCTCGGCTGTCCGGCTCGGTCCGGGGATTGATTCACACCTCTGAGTCCACCACGGAAGGCTCCCGCCGACCCCGCGGCCCGACTCAGACCCACAGCCGGAGCCCGCCCCGGACCGCTTCGTGGGCGAGGAGCAGTGCGGCAGCATTCCAGGACTGCCCGAGCATGCCCAGGGGCTCCCCGCTGAGTCCGTGGAACCACTCGCAGAACCCCCACTCGCCGACCCGGTTGGCCTCGGCCAGGCGTGCAAGGGCGCAGCGGGCGTCCTCCGTCCTCCCCAGCCGGGCGAGGAGCAGCACCCAGAAGCCTCCCAGGAGCGGCCAGACACCGCCGTTCTGATACTGATGCGGCAGGTTCTGGCGGTGTCGGCCCATGTAGGGGCGCCACAGAGGGGAGTGTCTCGGGATGGGGTCGAGCACGGAGCGCACAGGCCACGGCCCGGCCACGGAAGCCCTCTCCAGGGCCTGCACGATCTTCACCGCCCGGGAGGAATCGGCCAGGCCGGTCAAGGCGGCGAGGAGGTTGCCGAACACATCGCCCTCCTCCCCCCAGAACGAGAAATTCACGAAGCTTAGGTACAGATCCGAGGGTTTCGCCCGGTTTCGCACGTAGTGCACGAGGAGCCGGGTGCGGCGGTGGCTCGGAACCAGGTTTCCGAAGGGGGAGAAGAGGACGTTGGCGAACTCCCGAGTCTGCTCCGCCCCCGGCAGGCCGTAGAGGCGCTTCACCCAGTGCCACAGGGCGTTGGAGTAAAGCACGAAGCCCGACCGAGGCATGATGTCGGCCCAGTCGCTGGCCTCGTTCTGCTGCAGCAGCCCGTTGGAAGGATGCTCCTGGCAAGAGAGCCAGCGGATTGCCCCCTCTGCGTTCGGTCGCAGCTCGGCGCCAAGCCCCGGAGCGAGCCCCAGCCGCTCCCCCAACCGCAGGGCGATGAGCCACCAGAGGGAGGCGTCGATGCACCCGCCATACCAGAAGTCCGCTTCTCCCGTTTCCGGGCGCACGAACTTCGGAATCTGGCCGTTGGAGGCCTGGCCGCGAGCCAGCGTGCGCAGCCCGCGCTCGGCGGCATCCCGAAGCTCGGGCTCCCCCGACATCGCCATGGCCAAGGCGCAGATCGAGGCATCACGACCGAACACCGCGCCGTAGTTGCGGCGTTCGGCACGGGGATCGACCCGACACGCTCGAACGCCCCAGGCCGTGGCGTTCTCCCGCAAGAGGTCCAGCGAGCGGCGGTGCGCCTCGCGGAACGGGGTGTCACGGGGCTCGTCGGGGTCGGACACCGGGCCTCCGGGCAGGGGGCAGGGAAGCTCCGCAGGGTAGCACAGCTCTCTCCCCCGGGCAGCCCCCGATCCCCCAAGAATGGGTCCTCCCATCCTGGGGTCGGGGCGCATCATAGACGCGCACGAGCCGGATCATGCGGTCGAAAACCTTCGAAAATCTCCCCGATCGCCTCGGTACCGAGCGGTGGGAGCTCGGCCAGGGGCCGGTCCGGGATTTCCTCCCGGAAGCCCTCGCCGCAGCGGTCTCCCTCCCCCAAGACCACCACGGTGGTCAACTCCGGGTTGGCCGCAGCGATGACCGCCGGCCGAGGAGACCGTTGAAGAAGTTGACCCGGACGTAGTGGGGGAGCTTGGCGGCCTGGCCGATCCCCGAGACCACACCCATTCCGTGGATTGCACCGTTGAACGAGCGTCCCGTAGAATCTGCCACCACAGCCGGGCGCACAGCCGGCTTTCCCCAGGGAGGAGGGAGATGCCCATGACGGCAAAGGAGAAAACGGCCCGGCGAAGGGAGATCCAGGAGTACAAGAAGCGCGTGGACTTCCACCGGGCCATCCACCGGGACCTGGACGACGGTGCACTGATCGCCCTGTGCGAGTCGTACAGTGACGAGGGGTTGGACGAGACCCCCTGAGGGATTCCCGTCCCCCCGAACTCGGCGAGTCCGCGTAGCTTCCATCTTCTTCTGAAGGGAGCCCTGGGGGGAGGAGCGATGGGGACTACATGTCGGCGTGGCAGCAGCGCTCCAGGACGGCTTCGGAGAGCTCCTGCAGCACCAGCGAGGCCGGCCCCTGGAGGAAGACGTCTGTGGCGCCTTCGGTGAGGCTCGAGGGCTCCAGGTTCACCTCCACCACCACGGCGCCATGGCGGCGGGCCACCCATGGCATCTGGTTGGCCGGTGCCACTTCTGCCGACGTCCCGACGACGAGCATCACCCCGCACCCGCCGACCATGCGGTAGCTCTCGGAGAGGGCGGCCTCGGGGATCATTTCCCCGAAGAAGACCACGTCGGGTTTGAGGAGCTCACGGCACTCGCACGGCGGCGGCAGCCCCCGCGCCCGCGCATCGGCGCGGGAGAAGCGCCGGCCGCAGGCCAGACAGGTCAGGGTGCGGTGGGAGCCGTGGAACTCGACGACCCTCCGGCTCCCGGCGTCCTGGTGGAGTCCGTCGATATTCTGGGTGATCACGCCCTGGACGACCCCCGCCTCCTCCAGTCCGGCCAGCGCCCGGTGGCCCGCGTTGGGGCGGGCCGCGTCGAGGACCGCCTCCATCTCGGCGAGCATCCGCCACACCCGCACGGGGTCGCGGCGAAAGGCGCTCAGGGTCGCGTAGTCCTGGGGCGGGTAGCGGGTCCAGAGGCCGCCCGGGCTTCGGAAGTCGGGAATGCCGCTCTCCACGCTGATGCCCGCGCCGGTCAGCACTGCCACCCTGCCCCGCCGGGAGATTGCCTCCGCGGCCCTGTCGAGGGCGCGCCTCACGGACTTGCCCCTTCCCGAAAGGCCTTCACGCGGGCACGGATCTCCCGGAGGCGGCCCTTGAACCGGGGCCCGGAGGGCAGGATCTTGTCGACGAAGTGATGGCGCATCATGGCCTCCGACCACCGCGGTTCCGCCGCCGGGTCGGGCCGGAACGACCGCG
>CAZYJP010000329.1:0-3168 GCA_964647795.1 uncultured Thermodesulfobacteriota bacterium | reverse complement strand
GACGAGAGAGTGAGGCCGCGTGGAACTCTTCGAGCGTTTTCGCAGGCACGTGCGCGAGCAGACCCGAAAACACTTTCTCACCGGGCTGCTGGTGATCGTTCCCCTGGGGCTCACGTATTACGTGCTGTCGGCCTTGGTGAAGGTGATGGACCGCGTCCTCTCTGTCCTTCCCCCCGTCTTTCACCCAGAAACCTACATCCCCTTTCGGGTGCCGGGGCTGGGCCTCATCGTCACCCTGCTGCTGATCCAGGTGGTGGGTTTACTCAGCGCCAACCTCTTCGGACGCTCGGTGGTCAAGGCCTACGAGCGGATTCTGCACCGCATCCCGGTGGTCCGTACCCTTTACGTGGCGATCAAACAGGTGCTGGAACAGGTGCTCTCCGGCGAGCCCGACCGCTTTCGGCGGGTGGTCATGGTGGAGTATCCCCGCAAGGGGATCTACAGCCTGGGGTTCGCGACCGGCGTGAGCCGGGGCGAGGTCCAGGAGAAGACGCACGAGAAGGTCATCAACGTCTTCATCCCCACCACCCCCAACCCCACCTCGGGCTTCTACCTCCTAATCCCGGAGGAGGACGCCGTGACCTTGGAGATCCCTGTGGACGACGCGTTCAAGTTGATCATGAGCGCCGGTATCGTCGGCGGGGACCGCAAACCAAGCGAGGCCCGTCCCCCACAGGGGGGACGGGCCTCGCAGAAGGCCGTGGAGGAGGGTTAGCGGAGACCTAGCGCTTCTTGCCGGCGGCTCGTTTGCTCGCCTTGAGCGGGTTCAAAATCTTCTGGACCTTCTCCTCCTCGATCTTGATGTGGGTGGCCATGTTGCAGAGCCCGAAGTTCCACTGCTTCTCGGGAGCCGGATAGGAGCTGCAGAACTGACCCTTGGGCCACTGCTCGACGCGTCCGCAACCCTCGCACTTCTCGGCCACGTTGCGGCACTCGCCGCCCGGGAAGGTGCATCCCTGAGGGGCCCAGAAAAAGCAGTCCTTGTCCTTCTTCACCGTCTGGCAGAGCATGGGTTGACCTCCTACGTTTACGGCCCCGTGGGCCGCCGGATGTCGGAAAGTCAGGAAGGCTACCTTGAAGGACGCGCCGCTGTCAATCCTGGAGGCTGTCGAGGGGGCCCTCGAGCGGGCCGGCGTGGCACGGTCCGGGGTGCTGGTGGCCTGCTCGGGGGGGGTGGACTCCGTGTGCCTGCTGCGGCTGCTTGCTGGAACCTTGGGGGCGGCAGGGGGGCGGATCGAGGTCGCCCACGTGGATCACGCCCTGCGGGAAGGCTCTGCGCTGGATGCGCAGTTCTGCAGCAGCCTCGCCCAAGAACTGGGGCTCCCGTTTCACCTGCTGCGCCTGGATCCGGAGGATCTGACCGGTGGGGGGGGCCTCCAGGCCGAGGGGCGCCGCCTGCGCCGTCGTTTTCTGGAGGGGACCCGAGAGAGTCGGGGCCTGGGGGCGATCGCCCTGGGGCATCACGCCGACGACCAGGTGGAAACGGTGCTCTTTCGCATGCTGCGGGGTACCGGACCCCGAGGCCTCGGGGGAATGGGGGCGTGGGTCCCCCCGTACCTGAGGCCGCTGCTGGCCCTGCGCAGGGCGGATCTGGAGGCCATGGCCCGCAGCCAGGGGTGGCGCCATCGGGAGGACCCCTCGAACGGGACGGACCGTTACGCGCGAAACCGGCTCCGTCGCCGCGTGCTGCCGGCGCTCCGCTCGGTGCATCCCGGCATCGACGACGCGTTGCTGCGCCTGGCCCGCCTCACCCGGGAGGACGACGCATGCCTCACCGACTTGGCCCGTGAGGCGTTCGTGCGCACCGCAGTGCGCGAACCGGAGGGGTTTCGCTTCGCCGTGGAATCCTTGGCCTCCGTGGAAGCCGCCGTCCGCAGGCGGGTCTATCTGGCGGCGTGGGAGGGCCTCGGGTGTGAGCCGGGGGTATTGGAGGCCCGACACCTGGAGGTCGTGGAGAGGCTGCTGGAACCGGGGCGCGCCCACCGGAGGGCGCCGATCCCCGGTCCGGCAGCCGTGGCGGTGAGCTATGGGGACCTCTGGTTCTTGAGGCCCGGCGCCGTCTCCCCCGAGACCAGAGAGGTTCGGCTGCGTGCCCCTGGGCGGCAGGCCCAACTTCCCGGCGGGATTTCCTGGACCCGGGAGCGGCCGTCCGGGAGGCCCTGTGTGGGGGTGCCCTCGGACCGGGGACGGGGCGGCCTCTGGGCACGGACCCGCCGCGCCGGGGATCGGCTGCGACTCGGGCAGAGCAAGGAGGTGAAGGTCAAGGATCTGCTCATGGAGGCCCGACTGCCACAGTGGCGCCGTGCGGGCGCGGTGGTCGTCGGAGACGCCGAAGGAGTCTTGGGGGTGCTGGCCGTGGGGATGGCGTGGGGGGGGTGTCTCGGGGGGGGCGGTTGGGTCTCGCTGGCCTGGGACGAGGGCCTCGGGAACCCGGATGGCCCTGAAATTCCCCTGGAAAACGGTTGTTGCCCCTCGAACCGATGTGATAGTTAAGACCGTTCTGAAGCTTTCGTCCGGACCCGGTTCGGACACTCTTTCCGAGGAGTACGCTGAATGGCGGTCGCCTCCCGGCCCATGAGGCCTTTCTTTCGAAACCTGGCGCTCTGGCTCCTGATCCTGATGATCCTGCTTTTGGTGTTCCAGTTGTTCCCGGGCAACGACCAGGTACGGCAGGTGATCCCCTACACCGACTTCCTCGAGGCCGTGGAACAGGGACGAGTCACGGAAGTGACCCTCCAGGGGCGAGAGGTCTACGGCAAGTACACCGACCAGACGGCGTTCAAGACCTTCACCCCGGACGACCCGGACCTGGTGCGGACCCTGCGCCAAACCGGCGTCTCCATCGTGGCGAAGCCGGAGCGGGATTCGCCTTGGTACATGACGATTCTCATCTCCTGGTTTCCCATGCTGCTCCTGATCGGCGTGTGGATCTTCTTCATGCGTCAGATGCAGGCTGGGGGCGGCAAGGCGATGAGCTTTGGAAAGAGCCGGGCGAGACTCCTGACCCAGGACCAGCAGAAGGTGTCCTTCGCCGACGTGGCGGGCATCGACGAGGCGAAGGAGGAGGTGGGGGAGATCGTCGAGTTCCTGAAGAACCCGAAGAAGTTCACCAAGCTCGGGGGGCGCATTCCCAAGGGCGTGCTCCTCATGGGCCCCCCGGGGACGGGC
>CAZYJP010000328.1:0-3205 GCA_964647795.1 uncultured Thermodesulfobacteriota bacterium | reverse complement strand
CATGGTGGCCCCCTCGGACATGATGGACGGCCGCGTGGCCGTGCTTCGCTCCGCCCTGGACGGGGACGGGTTCGACGGCATCCCCATCATGGCCTACGCGGCCAAGTTCGCCAGCACCTTCTACGGTCCCTTCCGGGAAGCCGCCGAGTCGCCGCCGCGGTTCGGGGACCGGCGCTCCTATCAGATGGACCCCGCCAATACCGACGAGGCGATCCGGGAGGTGGAGCTCGATGTGGCGGAGGGGGCGGACATCGTCATGGTGAAGCCGGCCCTGCCGTATCTCGACGTGATCCGCCGGGTGAAGGAGACCTTCGCCATGCCCACCGCGGCCTACAATGTCAGCGGGGAGTACGCCATGGTGAAGGCCATGGAGCGGCTGGGCTGGGGGGACGGCCAGGGCCTCATGATGGAGAGCCTGCTCTCGATCAAGCGGGCCGGGGCGGATCTGATCCTCACTTACTTCGCCCCCGAGGCGGCCAAGGTTCTCCAAGGGTGACCGCTCCCCGCGAGGCGGATTTCCGGCTACGCTCCTCGCCCTGGCCGGCGCCGTGCTGCTGACGGCGACCTTCGGAACGGAGTGAGCGCCATGGGGAGATACTACCTCGTCGACGGCACCAACCTCCTCTACCGCGCCTACCACGCCCTCCAGGGATTCCGCACCGCTGGGGGGCTTCCCACCCACGTCGTGTACGGATTCCTCTCCATGGTCTTCCGGATCCGCCGGGAGCACGCTCCGGAGGGCTTGGCGGTCGTCTTCGACCCCCCCGGGCCCACCGCGCGTCACGAGATATTTCCGGAGTACAAGGCGAACCGGGAGGCGACCCCGGACGACTTGGCCGTTCAGATCCCCTACGTCCGCCGGGCCCTCGCCGCCTTGGGCGTCCCGGTGCTCACTCTTGCGGGCATGGAGGCCGACGACGTGCTGGGCACCCTCGCCCGGCGCCTTGCCGAGGCGGGCGAGGACGTGACGCTGGTCACGGGTGACAAGGACTTCTGCCAACTCGTGGGGCCGCGGATCCACCTCCTGGACACGATGCGCGACAAGGTCACGGGTCCGGCCGAGGTGGCCGAGCGCTTCGGGGTCCCGCCGGAGAAGGTGGTGGACGTGCTCGCCTTGGCCGGTGACCCGGTGGACAACATACCGGGTGTGCCGGGGGTCGGCCCCAAGACGGCCGCCAAGCTGGTGGGGGAATACGGGAGCCTCGAGCAGGTGGTCGCCAGGGCCCCGGAGGTGAAGGGGAAGCGGGGCGAGGCGCTCCGGCAGCACGGGGCGCAGGCGCTGGCCAACCGTGCCCTGGTCACCATCGACGTCGCCGTCCCGGTCGAGGCGGGCCCGGACGATTTGAGGCCCGGCCCCGGAGATCGCCAGGAATTGGCTGCCCTCCTCCGGGAGCTGGAATTCCACCGCTTCTTGCGCGACCTCGGCCTCGAAGGGGAGGGCGCGGCGGCCGGACGAACCTCCGGGGGGATCGATCGCGGCGCCGGAGCCCCGGAGGGGTCGAGAGCGGGCTCGCCGGAGGTGCCGGAGCAGTGGGTGGCGGTCGCGGCCGGGGAGACGGGCGGGCTCTGGGGGTTGGCCCGCGGGGGGCAGGCCCTTGCCGTCCGGGTCGAGGGGATCCCCACCTCATGGAAGAAGCTGCTCGCCGACCCTGCAGCCCCCGTGGTGGGACACGGGCTCCAGGGTGCCTGGGCGGTCCTGCGCCGGCACGGGGTGAGCCTCGAGGGCATAACCCTGGACACCGAGGTCGCAGCCTATCTCGTCTCCCCCGGCCGCCGGGCCTACCCCGAGGAAGACCTCTCCCGGGAGCGGGGCCTCGCACCGGAGCCGTCGAGCACGCCGGCGGAGAGGGTGGCCGGCCGCGCCCGAGCTGCCCTCGAGCTGGCGGCCCGGCTGGAGGCCGAGCTCTCGGAGGCGGGCCTCCTGGGTCTGTACCGGGAGATCGAGAATCCCCTCATACCGGTGCTCGCCGAGATGGAGGCCCGGGGGGTGAAAGTAGACGCCGAGGCCCTGGGCCGCCTGAGCCGGGAGTACGACCACCGGCTCCGCAACCTGGAGCGCGAGCTCTTCGACCTCGCAGGGGAGGAGTTCAACCCCCAGAGCCCGCAACAACTGGCGGGGATCCTCTTCGAGAAACTCAAGCTTCCGGTGGGGAAGAAGACGGCCACGGGCTACTCCACCGACGCCGCGGTCCTAGAGGAGCTGGCCCTGGACCACCCCCTTCCCCGGGTGGTGCTGGAGCACCGGAGCCTCTCGAAGCTCAAGAACTCGTTCATCGACGTTCTCCCGAGTCTCGTCGACCCATCCACCGGCCGCATCCACGCCCGCTTCCACCAGACTGTGACGGCGACGGGCCGGCTGAGCTCGAGCCGTCCGAACCTGCAGAACATCCCGGTCCGTGGGGAAGAGGGACGCCGGATCCGGGAGGCCTTCGTGGCGGAGGAGGGTTTCGTGCTCCTATCGGCCGACTACTCCCAGGTGGAGCTTCGGATTCTCGCCCATCTGAGTGCGGACCCGGCCCTCCTGGAGGTGTTCCGGGCGGGCCGCGACGTCCATTCCGAGACGGCGAGCCGCATCTTCGGGGTTCCCCCGGCCGAAGTCGACGAGCGCATGCGCCGGGAGGCCAAGACCGTGAACTTCGGCATCCTCTACGGCATGAGCCCGTTCGGGCTGGCCCGGCAGTTGGGCATCTCCCGGGCGGCGGCCCGCGGCATGATCGAGGCCTATTTTCGACAGTTCCCCTCCGTGAGGGAGTATCTGAGGGGGCTCGTGGAGAGGGCGAAGGACCTGGGCTACGCCCAGACGCTCTTCGGCCGGCGCCGCCCCATCCCCGAGCTCGCGTCCCGTAACCGCGCTCAGCGGGAGTTCGGGGAGCGGATGGCCGTCAATACCCCGATTCAGGGGGCGGCGGCCGACCTGATCAAGAGGGCGATGGTGGGCGCCCGGCGATCCCTGCGGGAGCGGCGGCTGGAGGCACACCTCATCCTGCAGGTGCACGACGAGCTCGTCTTCGAGGCGGCAGACTCCGACGCCGAGGAGGCGAGACGGCGCGTGGTGGAGGCCATGGGGGAGGCGGCGCAACTGGCCGTTCCCCTGGCCGTGGAGGCGGGCATCGGGATCAACTGGTACGAGGCCCATTGATCCGGAGCCGGAGCGGGCAGGGGCCGGCGGAAGCCGCGGTGCGGGAGGGGAGAACCGGCCTTGCCC
>CAZYJP010000327.1:0-3214 GCA_964647795.1 uncultured Thermodesulfobacteriota bacterium | reverse complement strand
GGGCGGCCACCGCCTCCCGGGCCGGCAACACCACCGCCTCCGCCATCCGCTGGGTGGAGCGCTGGGTGTCGGTGTCGAAGGCCCGGATCGACTCGATCTGGTCGCCGAAGAGCTCGATGCGCAGGGGGTTCGGGTAGAAAGGGGCGAAGACGTCCACGATCCCGCCCCTGAGGCTCACCTCCCCCCGCTCCTCCACCTGGCCCACCGTGTGGTACCCGGCTTCCACGAGCCGCCGGACGAAGGTCTCCCGGTGGAGGTCGGCGCCGACCGCGAGGGACACGCCTGCGCCCTCGATCACCCCCGCCGGCACCGCCCGCTGGAACACCGCGGAGACCGGCGCTACCAGGGCGAAGGGACCGGGCTGCGAGGCCCGGTACAGGGCGGCGATCCGGCGGGAGGAAACCTCGGGGACGGGAGGGATGCCCTCGAACGGGGCGGCCTCCCACCCCGGGTACACCACAACGGACGGCTCGCCGGGGGAAGACTCCCCCCCGGCGGACCCGGCGAAGAATCGCAGCTCGTCCGCGAACCGCCTGGCCTCGGTGAGGGTCGCGGTCAGAACCAGGACGGGCCGCCCCACCACCCGAAGCAGGCGGGCCAGCAGGAATGCGCGGCTCGATCCCCGGAGGCCCTGGGCGCGGACGCGCCGGTCGTTCCTCAGCGCCTCCAGGAGGTGCTCGAACCGGCCGAAGGGGCGATCCGGTGAGGAGGAGGACAAAGGGGGCTCGGGCTCCTACTCGTCGCGGCCCGCCCGGAGCATCTTCTCCAGGGCGGCTGCGGCCCGGGTGCGGACCGGCTCGGGCACCGTGACCACGTTTTCCATGGCCTCCAGGGCCTCCAGGACGTCCTCGAGGGTGGTCAGCTTCATGTTGGGGCAGATCAGATCCGGCGACGGAGCCACGAAGGTCTTCCCCGGGCTGTCCTTCTGCAGCCGGTGGAAGAGTCCGGTCTCGGTGCCCACGATCACCGTCCCCGCCTCCGAGGCCCGGCAGTACTCGATCATCCCGGAGGTGCTGCGCACCGCGTCGGCGAGGTCCAGCCCCTCGGGCCGGCACTCGGGGTGGGCCACGAAGGGAGCCCCCGGGTGGCGCCGGCGGGTCTCGATCACCTGTTCCGCCCGGAGCCTGTGGTGGGTCGGGCAGTAGCCGTCCCAGTACCGGACCTCCTGGTCCGTGTGGCGGGCCACCCACTGGGCCAGGTTCCGGTCCGGGGTCAGGTACACCGTCGGGGCGCCGGTCGAGCGGGTGACCTTGACGGCGTTCGCCGAGGTGCAGCACACGTCGCTCTCGGCCTTCACCTCGGCGGAGGAGTTCACGTAGGTGACGACGGGCACCCCCGGGTTCTCCTCCCGGATCCGCAGCACGTCGGCCGCGGTGATCATGTCCGCCATGGGGCACCCGGCGTCCATCCGGGGCAGGATCACGGTCTTCTCGGGCGAGAGGATCGCGGCGCTCTCCGCCATGAAGTGGACCCCGCAGAACACAATGACTTCCGCGTCGGTGCGCGCCGCCTCCATGGACAGGGCCAGGCTGTCCCCCGTGTGATCGGCGGCGTCCTGCACCTCCCCCCTCTGGTAGTTGTGGGCCAGGAGCACTCCCTTCCGCTCCGACAGCAGCGCCCGGATGTCCCGGCGCAGCGCCTCGTCTCCCATTGCGCTAGCCCTTTCTGGTGCAGGATGCTGGATTAGCGACCCTTCCGGGAATTCACCAGGGCCGGGAAGGGCGGGATTGTACGGTCCGCCGGGGGGGGCGTCAAGAAAGGGTGCATCTCAGGCTGCATCTCAGGCTTGACAGTCGACCGAAGCCGCGTATAATGCGCAGCTCCTGTCGCGGGGTGGAGCAATTTGGTAGCTCGTCGGGCTCATAACCCGAAGGTTGCAGGTTCAAGTCCTGCCCCCGCTACCACGAAAGATAACGGGCACTTGGGAGCGATCCTGGGTGCCCGTTTTCGCGTCTCCGTTTCGGCCGTCCAAGTCAGGTTCCAAGGTTCGAGGGAGTCCCAACCCCCCCGGCTGAGGGTGTCGCGGGAGGACCAGGGAGGCTCAAAAAGGCACGAAAACCGCCAACGTCCCGCCCCGCCCCTTCGCTCGTCGGGGGTGCGCTTCCCTCCACTTAAGGGGAGGGTGAGGGTGGGGATGGGGTAGAAGAGGCAGCGGTGGCCTCGGCGGGAGGGGTTTGGGAGGGGCTTCCGTTATACGCCTCCCCGTGGAATACTGCGTATAACTACCATCGGAGGGGTGCCCGTGGCCGAGAAGCTTCCCCTGGATCTCCAGACGCTCTACGCGGAGCTCGTCGAGCACCTGACCGCCCTGGAGGCGCAGCGGGCGCTGGGGAGTCTGCGCGGGACCTTCGTGACGAAAGAGGTCAAGGGCCACCGGTACGCCTACTTGCAGTTCAGCAGCGCCGGCGCCAAGAAGCAGGCGTACCTCGGGCCCTACGACGAGACCATCGAGCGCCTGGAGAAGCGCTACCTCGCCGAGCGCGACGAGGCCCGAGCTGAGCGCGCCGACGTCGAGCGGCTGTGCGCGATGCTGCGCCAGGGGGGGGCCGTCACCACCGATCCGGCCTCGGCGCGGGTGTTGGAGAGGCTGGCGGAGGCCGGGGTATTTCGGCTCGGTGGAATGCTCGTCGGCACCCACGCGTTCGCGGTGCTCGGAAACGTGATCGGCGTGCGCTGGGAGAAGGCGGCGCTTCGTACCCAGGACATCGACCTGGCGGCCGAGACCAACGCAGTGGCGCTCGCCATGCCCGGGGACACCGGCGTGGCCGACGTTCCGCTTGCGCTCCAACGCCTCGAGATGGGGTTCTTGCCGGTGCCCCCCTTCAACCCCAAGGAGCCTTCGACCTCGTTTCGGGTGCGAAAGAGCCTGCTCCGGGTGGATCTCCTGACGCCCGCCCGCGGCCGGGCCTCCTCGGGGGGGGGGGGCCGTCTTCCTGCCCCAGTGGAACGCGGCGGCCACCCCGCTTCGCTACCTCGGCTACCTCCTCGAGACCCCCGTCCGGGCAGCCGTCGTCGGGCACACGGGCGTGCTCGTCAACGTCCCAGCTCCCGCCCACCTGGCGCTTCACAAGCTGCTTACGGCATCCGAGCGCGACTCGGCCCGGGCAGCCAAGGCCGAAAAGGACCTCGCCCAAGCCGGGCAGCTTCTCCGAGTGCTCGCCGTCGACCGGCCGGGGGACCTCGATCACCTCGCGGAGCCGAACCATGTCGGATC
>CAZYJP010000326.1:0-3222 GCA_964647795.1 uncultured Thermodesulfobacteriota bacterium | reverse complement strand
GGCCCATGCCCTGACTCTCCGGACAGGGACTCAGTACGAGGTGCGCGCTACGACCGGGGACACGGAGGCGAACCACCAGGCGCCCCTCCCCGTCCTGCCACACCCCCTGCACCCATGACCCGGTCCAGAGCTCGGTGAGCTCCGCGGCGAGTCGGGCGAGGAGGAAGGCGTCCACGGGTCCCCAGGGCGTGACGCGCGACCGGTCACCACCACGGAACCGCGTACCGGAGAGGAGCCGCGGACGCCTCGTCCAAGGGCGCCAGGGCCCGCTGGTCATCCCCCAGGATCCAGTGCAGGATGCCCTTGGGCTTCTTGCGCCGATAGTCGAGCTTGGGTTCGCCCACGATGCCCCCAAGCTCCCCCGCCAGGGCCACCGCATCCCAGAACCCGCCGAGCCGGTCCACCAGCCCCAGCTCGAGGGCCTGCCGGCCAGAGTACAAACGGCCGTCTGCGAGGCTCCGCACGGCTTCCGCGGACAGACCCCGGCCTTCGGCCACCGCCTCCACGAACTGGTCGAAGAGGTCGTCGATCAACGTCTGGAAAACCGCCTCCTCCTCATCGCTCATCTCGCGGAAGGGAGAGCCGGCGTCCTTCAGGGAGCCGCTCTTTACCACCCGCGTCCGGAGCCCCAACCGGTCGAAGAGGGCATGCACCTGTTTGAACTGGATGAGTACCCCGATGGACCCCGTGGCCGTCCCCGGGTTGGCCACGATGCGGGTGGCCGGGGCCGAGAGGTAGTACCCCCCGGAAGCGGCGAGGGCACCCATCGAAACCACCACCGGCTTCTTGTCGGCCGTGCGCAGGACCTCGTCACGAATCTCCTGCGAGGGCGCGATCACCCCCCCCGGGCTCTCCACCCGGAGCACGACTGCCTTGATCTCGGCGTCGGCGGCCAGGCTTCGCAGGGCATCGACGGTGGGCCGTGCGTCGGAGATGAACCCTTTGAGCTCCACCACCCCCAGCCGCTCTCCCCGGGGCAGGGCAGACTCGCCGCGCCAAAGGGAGACCGCCACCAGGGCCAGCACCACCCCGGCCACCAGCGCCAGAAAGAACCCGAACACGATCAGCAGCCGCTTCATGGGCCTGCCCTCCGGACACCCGGATCATCCGGGACGTGGCCAGACCGGCACCCACACCGGGGTGCCGAGTCCGAGTGGACCGAAACGAGAAGAGCCGGAACCCCTCCCAGGGGCCCCGGCTCGGTATGCTTCCCTCGAGGGCTCCCTCCCTAATCGGCGGGGCCGCCCCTGGCCTTTCGCGCCTGGAGGATCTTTTCTCCCAGAGTGGACGCCGAGTTGGCCGCCATCTCCCGGTTGACGGCATCGAGAGCCTTCTTCTGGGCCAGCACTTCGGCATCCTCGATCGCCTTCATGGAGAGAGAGATCTTCCTCTCCTCTTGGTCGATATTGAGGACCTCGGCCTGGATCTCCTGGCCCACCTGGGCCACCTTCGAGACGTCGTCGATTTTCTCGCTGGAGAGCTCGCTGACGTGAACCAGTCCCTCGATCCCCGGCTCCAGTTCCACGAACAGGCCGAAGTCGGTGATATTGGTCACCTTGCCCTGGACGATGAAGCCCACCCGGTATCGGGAGTGGATGCCGGCCCACGGATCGGGTTCCAATTGCTTGATGCCGAGGCTGAAACGCTCGCTCTCCTTGTCCACGTTGAGCACCACGGCTTCCACCTCGTCGCCCACGCTGTACAGGGTGCCGGGGTGGGTGACCCTCTTGGTCCAGGACAGGTCGCTGACATGGATGAGACCGTCGATCCCCTCCTCCACACCGAGGAAGAGACCGAAATCTGTGATGTTCCGGATCTGACCGCGCACCACCGTGCCCACGGGATAGCGCTCCTCGAGCAGATCCCACGGGTTGGGCTGGCACTGCTTCATGCCGAGGGAGATGCGGCGGCGGTGGATGTCGAGGTTGAGGACCATCACCTCGACCTCCTGGCCGATCGACACCTTCTCGCTGGGGTGATTGACCCGCTTGGTCCAACTCATCTCCGAGATGTGCACGAGCCCTTCGATGCCGGGCTCGAGCTCCACGAAGGCACCGTAGTCGGTGATGGACACCACTTTCCCCATGATACGCGAGCCGATGGCGTACTTCTCGCCGGCGACGGTCCAGGGGTCCGGTTGGAGCTGTTTGTACCCCAGGCTCACGCGCTCCCTCTCCGGATCGAAGGAGAGCACCTTCACCGTCACCTCGTCGCTGATGTCGAAGACCTCCGAGGGATGGTTCACCCGGCCCCAGCTCATATCCGTGACGTGCAGCAGACCGTCGATTCCGCCCAGGTCGATAAAGGCGCCATAATCGGTGATGTTCTTCACCACGCCCTGGAGCACCGCGCCCTCTTCCAGCCTCTTGAGGGTCTCCTTCCGGTGAGTCTCGCGCTCTTTCTCCAGGAGCACTCGGCGGGAGAGCACGATGTTTCCTCGGCGGCGGTTGAACTTGATGATCTTGAACTTGTAGGTCTCGCCAAGTAGCTTCTCCAGCTGGCGCACGGGCCGCAGCGCCACCTGAGAGCCGGGAAGGAAGGCGCGCACCCCGATGTCGACGGAGAGGCCGCCCTTGATCCGGGCGACGATCCGCCCCTCCACCTCTTCGTCGTTCTCCGCGGCTTGGCTAATCGCGTCCCACACCCGGATCTTGTCGGCCTTGTCCTTGGAGAGCAGGATCATCCCATCCTCGTTCTCCAGAGCCTCGACGAGGACCTCAACCTGGTCGCCGACCTTGACCCCGACCTTGCCTTCCGCATCCCGAAACTCGGAGAGGGGTACGAGTCCCTCGGACTTGTACCCGATGTCCACCACCGCGTAGTCGTTGCTGAGCTTGATGACGCGGCCCGAGACGACGGACCCTTCCTCGGCTCCGCTCTCGCTCGCCTCGAGCATGGCCGCGAAGTCCAGCTCCTCCTCGGGGTCGTTGACCTGGATGCTTTGATTGATCATGTCTTCTTCGAACCTCCTTGGCTCTTTATTCAAAAGGGGCCGCAGTGCGCCCCCCTCTGTCGGGCGAAGGGGCGGAGGGTAGCATAGGTTTTCGCTGAGCACAACAGGGGATTCGGCAAGAATGCCCGCTTCGGGGAAGGCAATCCTGATCTGGGACTCCGGCACGCCCTAGGCCGTGCTGCCGCGAGAGGGCCCTCCCGGCCCTCCGGAGGGCTGCGCCAGCACGAGCCCCACTTTCTCCGCCAGCCGCTCGACCACCTCCTCCACCC